>CAYWTL010000038.1:0-23158 GCA_964460245.1 uncultured Syntrophaceae bacterium
CGCTTCTGTTCCTCTACCTCGGGCATCTTCTGGACGAGTGGCTCGGGACGGCGCCCAATTTCATGTTCGGTCTGTTCTTCCTGGCGATCGTGACCTCGATCGGGCGGCTTTACCAGGAGGCCTGGACGAAGCGAAAGGACGTTTGAGGCCCGCACCGAAAACAAGCGGACATAAGATCTTTTTCATGGTCTGACCGGAAGCCCCTTTTCGCGATCGTGTCGCGGAAAGGGGCTTCCGAGTTTGTGCCTGGCGGACTTGATATTTTCAACCCGATCCCTTATAGAGAATGGTCACCGGGGTGAAAGATCCGGAATGCTCCCCCGAAAACGAGGTTCAGGATGTCGGATCAGAACTGGCTTCAGAGATTGACCAAATCGAAAAAGGACAAATGGATCGGCGGGGTTTGCGGCGGGTTGGGAATATATACGCCGATTCCCTCCTGGACATGGAGACTGTTATTCACCGTTCTCTTTCTCTGTGGCGGGGCGGGATTCGTCATCTACGTCCTTTTGTGGATTTTCCTGCCCAAGGAACCTGACCAGGTCGTTCAGCCGTAACGGTTTTTCGACACCAGCCGTTTCTGCCTATCCCTTGATGCATCCGAGGGATCGCAGCCGGGCGACTTTCATCGAGATGCCTGCTCGGTGGACCACTGCCACCACCTCCTCCAGGTTCTTGTAGGCCTCGGGGATTTCCTCCCGCAGGGTTCCCCTCCCGCTGGCCATGACAATCACGCCGCGGTCCGCCATGTCCCGGTGGACCGCCCTGCCTTTGCTCATCTTCGTTGCCTGAGCGCGACTCATCACCCGCCCGGCCCCGTGGCAGGTGCTGCCGAATGTCTCCCGATAGGCCCGGTCGGTCCCTGCAAGCACGTAGGATCCCGTTCCCATATCGCCGGGGATGAGGACCGGCTGGCCGACCTGCCGGTATCGTTCGGGCACGGCCATGTGACCCGGCGGATACGCCCGCGTCGCCCCCTTCCGGTGGACACAGAGCATACGCGGGCTGCCATCGACGGGCAGCGTTTCGATCTTGGCAATGTTGTGACAGACATCGTAGAGCAGGCGCATGCCGAGTTCGCGGGGGCTTTTCCCCAAGGTTTGTTGGAATGTCTCCCGCGTCCAGTGCATCAGCATCTGCCGGTTCGCCCAGGCGTAATTGGCGGCGCAGGCCATGGCGCCCAGATAGTCCCGTCCGGCCCGTGAATCCAGATAAGCGCAGGCCAGCTGCCGGTCGGGCAGGGAAAGTCCCAGCTCGCCCATGTGCTTCACCATGCGGGCCAGGTAATCATCGCACACCTGATATCCCAACCCACGGGATCCGCTGTGGATCATAACGGCCACTTGGCCCAGTTCCAGACCGAAGGCCGCCGCCGCCGCGGGATCTAGAATCTCCTCAACCGCTTCGATTTCCAGGAAATGATTTCCGGAACCCAGCGTGCCGAGCTGTGCCTTGCCCCGCTCCATCGCACGATCGCTGAGCACATCCGGATCGGCCCCGGGCATCGCGCCCCGGTCCTCCGTCGATTCCAGATCCTCGACGGTCCCGTAGCCTTGGGCGACAGCCCATCCGGCGCCTTCCAGGAGGACCTTCCGCTCATCCTTCGGGGAAAGTTTCATGGCGCCCGTGGAGCCGACACCGGAAGGAATGTTCTGAAACAGTGCCGTCACCAGCTCGGGCAGCGTCCTGCGCACTTCTTCCACGCTGAGTTTCGTGGTCATCATCCGGCAGCCACAGTTGATATCGTATCCCACACCGCCCGGAGACACGACGCCCGTGGCCGTGTCGAAGGCCGCAACGCCGCCGATGGGAAAACCGTAACCCCAGTGCATGTCCGGCATGGCCAGAGCGTATTTCACGATGCCGGGAAGGTGCGCCACATTGGCGACCTGCTTCGGGCTTTCATCGCTCCCCATGTCCCGCAGGAGGCGCTCGCTGGTGTAAAGGATGCCCGGCACACGCATGCCGCCGGCGCGCTCGATGCGCCAGCGGTGGTCATCCAGTCGTGTCATCTTCATCTCAGACATCGAATATGATCCGTCCCGTCCATCCCTTCGGGGTCTCGCACAGGGACGCCAGATGATAGGTAACCGCCTTGATTTCCGTCCGGATCCGGTGCCGGGCGGTGTCGAACCGCCCGCAACGGACTTCCGCCGTGACTTGCCGGTCGTCGATCCGCAGAATCCGGCAGGAAGTCAGCACCCGTCCCTCCCCGTTAAAAAGATAAAGGAGTTCACGGAGATAGTTGACGAAAAGATCCGTCCCGTCCGTCCCTTCGACGCGCACTTCGCGGATCTCGCTGTCCTGCACATCCCGGGCCTCCACGAGCAGCTCAAAAAGAGCCATGGCGGCATGGCGAAAAAGCGCTTCAAGGGAGCTGCCGAAAAACTCCACACCCAGATCGGCCGTATGATCGAACAGTCGGTAGTGCATGACCTCTAAAAGGCCAGACGGCGCTGCTCTCTATGCATCTTCTTCGGGCATCTCCTCCGGCGTTTCATCGAGGGCCTCCCCTTCGTCTTTTTCCTCTTCCCTTTCGGCCCGGGCCAGGCCGACGAGGCGTTCTTCCGGCGCCAGATCAATCAGCTTCACGCCCTGCGTGCTGCGGTGAATCAGGGGAACAGCGGCCACTTTGACCCGAATGATGTTTCCCGTGTCGCTGATCAGCATGAGATCCTCATCGCCGGTCACCTGAAGAATCCCGGAAACGTTGCCCACCTTGGGGGCGGTTTTCAGGTTGATGATCCCCTTGCCGCCCCGGCTCTGGAGCCGGTACTCGGAAACGCTGGTCCGCTTCCCGAAGCCCTTTTCAGACACGGTCACAATGGAATTGCCCTCCGTGGGAATATCCACGCCCACGACGACATCGTCTTCATCCATGCGAATGCCGATCACTCCCCGCGCCGTTCTCCCCATGTCCCGAACATCCTCTTCCTTGAACCGGATGGCCATCCCCTTGCGGGTCCCCATGAACAGTTCCTGATTGCCCCGGGTCAGCTGCACATCGATCAGATCGTCCCCCTCGTCGACGGACATGGCAATGATCCCGCCGGTGCGGGGATTGGAGAAGGCCGCCAGTTCCGTTTTCTTGACAATGCCCTTTTTGGTGACCATCACGACGGACTTACCGTCTGCAAAGTCCCGAATGGGCAGAATCGCGGCCATCCGCTCACCCGGTGAGATGTTGATCAGATTGACGATGGCCTTGCCCTTGGCCGCACGCCCCCCCTGCGGTATCTGATAAACCTTGAGCCAGTGGACTTTCCCCCGGGTGGTAAAAATCAGGACATACTGATGGGTCGAAGCTATGAAGATCTTCTCGACGAAATCCTCCTCCTTGGTTCCCATGCCGACCTTGCCCTTGCCGCCCCGCCGCTGGCTTTTATAAAGACTGACGGCATTGCGCTTGATGTAGCCGGAGTGGGAAACCGTGACCACCATGTCTTCCTCAACGATCATGTCCTCGATATTGATGTCTTCGGAACTGACCACGATTTCCGTTCGCCGCTCATCCCCGAAGCGGGACTTGATGTCCTCCAGCTCGGCAACGATGACATCCAGAACTTTGCGGGGATCGTCCAACAGGCCCTGCAAGGTGGCGATCAGGCTGTTGACCTCCGCGTATTCGGCGTCGATTTTCTCCCGCTCCAGACCGGTCAGTCGCTGTAGCCGCATTTCCAGAATCGCCTTGGCCTGGATCTCCGTGAGGCCGAATTTCTCGCAAAGGGCCGTGGACGCTTCCTGCGGGCTTGTGGATTTCTTGATGACGGCAATGACGGCATCGATCTGGCTGAGCGCGATGATGAGTCCGGCCAGGATATGGGCCCGCTCCCGGGCCCGGGCGAGGTCAAACTGGGTGCGGCGGACGACGACCTGCTTCCTGAAATCGATGAAGCTCTGCAGGATCTCCCGGAGGTTGAAGACGCGGGGCTGCCCCTTTTCAATTGCCAGCATGATGATTCCGAAGGTGTTCTCCATCTGCGTGTGTTTGTAGAGCTGGTTGAGAATCACGCCGGAGACTTCATCGCGCTTCAGATCGATGACGATGCGGATCCCCTCACGATCCGATTCATCGCGCAGATCCGTGATGCCGCTGATCTTCTTTTCCTTGACCAGCTCGGAAATGTGCTCGATCAGGTTCGCCTTGTTCACCTGGTAAGGAAGCTCCGTGACGACGATGCTTTCCCGGTCGTTGCGGACATTACGCTCAATCAGTGCCCGTGCCCGGACCCGAATGATCCCCCGTCCCGTTCTGTAAGCAGAAAGGATGCCCTCCTTGCCGTTGATGAAGCCGGCTGTCGGGAAGTCGGGCCCCTGAATATGGCGCATGAGCGCATCGACGGTGATCTGGGGATTCCGGATCAGCGCGACGGTCCCGTCGATCACCTCGCGAAGGTTGTGCGGCGGGATGTTCGTGGCCATCCCGACGGCGATTCCAGACGACCCGTTGAGCAACAGGGCGGGAAGGCGGGAAGGCAACACGGTCGGCTCGAGCAGGGATTCATCGTAATTGGGCATGAAGTCGACGGTGTCCTTTTCGAGGTCCGCCAGCATTTCCTCCGCGATCCGGTCCATGCGCACTTCCGTGTAGCGCATGGCCGCCGGCGGGTCGCCGTCGATGGATCCGAAGTTTCCCTGACCATCAATGAGGACATAGCGCATGGAGAAATCCTGCGCCATCCGAACGATCGTATCGTAGGCCGCGACATCGCCGTGAGGGTGGTACTTGCCGATTATGTCGCCGACGATGCGCGCCGATTTCTTGTAGGCCTTGTTCCAACGGTTGCCCATCTCATGCATGGCGTACAGCACGCGGCGATGGACCGGTTTCAGGCCGTCCCGGATATCGGGAATCGCACGGCCGATAATGACGCTCATCGCGTAGTCCATGTAGGACTTCTTCAATTCATTTTCGATGTTGACCAGGATATTCTTCTGGTGAACGTCTTGCTCCATGGCAACTCCTTCCTGTCTATGCCGATTTCCGATCGCATGTCCCCTCGATGTTCAGGATGATCGAAACAAAGCAACGATCAGCGCGTCGGAATGGCGCAGGCCAGGCCTTTAGACATCCAGATTGGACACATACAGGGCATTCTTGTAGATGAAATCGCGGCGGGGTTCGACCTGATCCCCCATCAGCGTCGTGAAGATTTCATCGGCTTCCACGGCATCCTCGACGCGGACTTGCAACAGCGTGCGCTTCTCCGGATTCATGGTCGTTTCCCAAAGCTGATCAGGGTTCATTTCACCGAGACCCTTGTAGCGCTGCACGGACAAACCCTTCTTGCCCGTGTTCACGACGTAATCGATCAGGGCCGACATGCTGTCCAGTTCGTCCGCCTTCTCGCCGTTGACGCCTTCCTCCGCGGCAACCCGATACGGCGCTTCGCCAAGCGCGGCAACCTGGCTCAACAGGGCCTTGATCTCGGCGAAACGCGGCGCCCGGACGATGTCCCGGTCGATGCAGGTCTGGAGAATCCGGCTCTCCCTCCGGATGCGGAAAATCATTTTATAGAGGCCGTGTTCCTGATCCGCTTCCACGGTATATTCGACGGATTTTTCCATGAACTCCAGTTCGGGCTGGACTGCTTCTCCGGTTGACCTTTCCGACGGGTCGGCAGCCATGGCCGTTCGCCGTGCGACCTTATGCAATGCGGCTTCGCTCTTGAAGTCGCTTTCGCTCAAGGCCGGGTCACCGGCAAGGATCCGGATGATTTCCCGGTCCTTTCCCTCTTTTTCAAACTTGACCAGAATACTCTCCATGCGGATCAGTTTTTTCAGATAACCGGCCAAGCGGTTGCCGGTGATCGTCGCGCCGTTTTCCAGGAAGAGATTCAGTTTGCTGACGCCGTTCTCCAGGACATAAGCCTTCATTTCCTCTTCGTTGTGAATGTAAATCTCGCTTTTCCGGTCACTGACCTTGAACAGCGGCGGCTGGGCGATGTAGAGATAGCCCCGCTCGACCATTTCCCGCATCTGGCGGAAGAAGAACGTCAGCAGCAGGGTACGAATGTGGGAGCCGTCTACATCGGCGTCGGTCATGATGATCACCTTGTGATAGCGCAGTTTGCTGATGTCGTAATCCCCCTGGCCGATGCCCGTACCCAGGGCGGTCACGATCACCTTGATCTCCTCGTTCTGCAGCATCTTGTCGAAACGCGCCTTTTCCACGTTGAGCACTTTTCCCCGCAGCGGCAGGATGGCCTGGTTCTTCCGGTCTCGACCCTGCTTTGCCGAACCGCCGGCGGAATCCCCTTCCACCAGGTAGAGCTCACTCCTGGCCGGATCCCTTTCCTGGCCGTCCGCTAGTTTTCCCGGAAGAGCACCCACCTCCAGGGCGCTCTTTCTCCTGGTCAGTTCCCTGGCGCGTCGGGCTGCCTCTCGGGCCCGGGACGCCTCCAGGGCCTTGTTCAGGAGCTGCTTGGCGACAGACGGGTTTTCCTCCAGGTAAGTGCCCATCTTGTCATAGACGATTCCTTCCACCAGTCCTTTGATTTCGCTGTTGCCCAGTTTTGTCTTGGTCTGACCCTCGAACTGAGGATTTTTGACCTTGACGCTGATGACGCAGGACAGACCTTCCCGCAGATCTTCTCCCTTCAGCGACTCCTTGCTGTCTTTGAAAATCTTGTTGTTGATCGCATAGTTGTTGAATACCCGCGTCAGGGCCGAACGGAAGCCGACCAGGTGGGTGCCGCCTTCCGTGGTGTTGATGCTGTTGGCAAAGGAAAAAATGTTTTCCGCGTAGGTGTCATTGTACTGGATGGCAACCTCTACATAGCAGTCGTCCTTGGCGCCATCGACATAGATCGGATTTTTGTGCAGCACCTTTTTGCTCCGGTTCAAATATTCGACAAATGAGACGATTCCACCCTCATATAAAAACTCGCTCTTCTTGTCCGTGCGCTCGTCGATCAAAGTGATCTTGACGCCGGAATTCAGAAAAGCCAGTTCCCGCATCCGGTTCGAAATGACGTCAAAGCTGAATTCCGTTTCTTCAAAAATCGCTCCATTGGGCTTGAAGGTGATCTTGGTCCCCCGCCCCCTGGTCTTGCCAACCTTTTCGAGCGGCGCGGTCGGTGCGCCGTTGACATACGACTGTGTATACACATACCCGTCCCGGCGGACCTCCAGCTCGAGGCTGCTGGACAGGGCATTGACGACGGATACACCGACACCATGGAGACCTCCGGATATTTTGTAGCTCTCGTTTGAAAACTTTGCCCCGGCATGAAGTTTGGTCAAGACGACTTCCGCAGCGGAAACCCCCTCTGTTTTATGAATGTCCACAGGGATGCCGCGTCCGTTGTCATCTACGACAATGCTGTTGTCGACGCGAATTCTGACCACGATGCTATCGCAGTATCCCGCTGATGCCTCGTCGATGCTGTTGTCAACGACCTCGTAGACCAGGTGATGAAGCCCATCCCTTCCCGTGCTTCCAATGTACATTGCCGGTCTTTTCCGGACCGCTTCCAGACCCTCCAGCACCTTGATGCTGTCGGCTCCGTAGTGCCCGCCTTCCTCATCCTTTACCATTCTCTCATTCCGATCGTCGTTCATTGCAAACTCTTTTCCCAACTCCCGCAACATGGTTTTGAGACGTTGCACACTTCAGATTCTCAACGGCATGATGATACAAAAAAACTGGTCATTATCCACCGGCCGCACGACCCCGGGCTTCATTCCCGTGCCGATTTCAAAGACGACCTGTTTTTCATCCACCGCTTCGATGGCATCAATCAGATAATTCACGTTGTATCCCACTTCCAGGTTTCCTCCTTTGCCGGTCACTTCAATCTCGTCATTGGCTTCGCCGACATCCGGATTGGTGGAATTCAAAATGATCTTTCCTTCCATCAGTTTGATGATCACGCCGCTGTAGCGTTCACTGGAGATGACACTCATTCTCCGCAGCGCATGCAGCGCTGCATCCCTTTCAAACTGGATCGACGTCCCCTTCTCCACAGGAATCACACGTTTGTAATCCGGGTAATCGGCATCAATCAGACTGACCTTCAGCGTGGTACGATCCGT
Source organism: uncultured Syntrophaceae bacterium (assembly GCA_964460245.1). Lineage (GTDB taxonomy): Bacteria > Desulfobacterota > Syntrophia > Syntrophales > Fen-1087 > JAXDBM01. The sequence continues at coordinate 8,038 of CAYWTL010000038.1, forward strand.
CTTCAGAACACACGTTCCCTGATGAACACCGATCCTGACGTCCCCGGATTCGTTTTCAACCAGTTTTCGGATCTCTCCAACCCCCTTGCGGGGAATGATAATCCCCTTTTCCAGATTCAGGAAATCTTTTTCTCCCAAGTAAGCGGAAATCAACGCCAGCCGATGACCATCCGTCGCGACAGCCTTGATCACGCCTTTCTTCTCCGCGTCCATGTCCAGAAAAATGCCATTCAGATTTTTCCGGATCTCATCCGTGGACATGGAAAAGGAGGTTTTCAATATCAGATTCTTCAGAACATCCCCATTGATCTTAAAGAACTGAACATCCTGGTCGACCGCGACATTCGGAAAATCATCAGCCGGAATTCCGGGTATCTTGTAAACGGACTTTTGAGAAGTCAGCGTCACGATGAACTTTTCATTTTTTTTCACATGGATCACTTCACCCTGAATTTCACGAATCATCTCAAATAGTTTTCTTGCGGAAAGCGTAATGTCCCCAGCTTGGAGGACTTCCGCCTCATAATCCGCCACCAGACCGATTTCCCTGTCCGTGGCAACAATGGTGATTTTCCCCTGATCCGCTTGGATCAAGACATTGTTGAGAATCGGCATCGTCGTTTTCTTTTCCACAATGCCAAGCGTTTTCTGCATTCCGTCCAAAAAAATCGATCTTTTTATTTTGAATTCCATGGCCGGCTCCATCCTTTCATTGGTTCGCTATTGTTTTTCTATTGAATTCGATCTTTCAATAAATATAGTATTTATAGTAGATTCTGTTCATCCTGTTCAATGAGCGAAAAAACCTGTGTTGTCAAATAGGTTTGAATGATGAAGCTGTTTACGTCGCTTGTGGACCAATGTCAGTTTTTGTGTTTCAGGGTGCCTTCAATCTCCTCAATGAGGTTTTTTAAGGACGGGTCGCTCTCGATGCTCTGTCGGATCTTGTTGTTTGCGTAGATGACGGTGGAGTGATCCCTGCCGCCGACTTTTTCGCCGATGTCTGGAAAGGAAAGGGTCGTCATTTTTCGGGCCAGGTACATCGCAATCTGTCTGGAAAGAACAATATTCTTGTTCTTTTTTTGTGACCTGATGTCGGAAATCCGGATTCCTGTCTTGGTACTGACCGCTTTGAGAATATCCTCTGCGGTGACGTCCTCGTTTTCAACCTGCTTGATGATTTTTTTCAGGACCTCACGAGCCAGGTCGATGTCGATGTTTCTTTCCTGAAGGGAGGAATATGCGGCAATCCGGATCAAAAACCCTTCGAGTTCGCGGATGTTCGACTCGGCATGCGAAGCGATGTAATGTGCTACGTTGGTCGGCAGATTGATCTTGTTTTCCTGTGCTTTTTTTTCGACGATAGCGATTCTGGTTTCGATTTCCGGCAACTGAATATCCGCAATCAAACCCCATTCGAACCTGGAGCGCAACCTTCCTTCCAGGTTTGGAATATCTTTCGGGAATTTGTCGCTGGTTACCACGATCTGCTTGCCTGAATCATGGAGTGTATTGAAGGTGTGGAAAAACTCCTCTTCCGTTTTTCCCTTGCCTGCAATGAACTGAATGTCGTCGATGAGCAGGTAATCGATATTACGATATTTTTCCCGGAATTTGGCCATTCGGTCATAGCGGATGGAGTTGACCAGCTCGTTCAGAAACTCTTCTGCGGATACATACACCACATTCATTTCCGGATACAGAGACAGGGCATGGATGCCGATTGCATTCAAAAGGTGCGTTTTTCCAAGTCCGACACCCCCATAGATAAACAACGGATTGTAGTTTTTTGCTGGTTGCTCGGCTACGGATACCGCAGCGGCATGCGCGAACTGGTTGCTCGCCCCGACGACAAAACGCTCAAAGCTGTAATTCTGGTTCAGGGAAGGATTGGTGCGAACCAGAGGTGCTTTACGGGGTGATGAACCCGTTTTTTCGATTGATGGAGACTTTGCCTGATGTTTGGCGCCGTCCTCGCCGATGAGAAAGTTCACGACAAGCCCCACACCGGAGACCGACTTCAGGGATTCGCTAATCACCGGACGATAGTTTTCCATGAGCCAGTCCTTAAAAAACCTATTGGGAACGCAAAGATAAATCTGGTCTCCTTCCAGGGAGGCCACCTTGATCGGTCTGATCCAGGTGTCGAAGTTGTGCTGGCTAACTTTTTCCTTGATCAGCTTGATGCTCTTTTCCCAAAGAATTTCCAATTTCAAGAAACCTCATCCACAGACTTATCAACACATGTTGACAGCCTTTCTTCACTGGTCGTTCATTAAGATGCGGAAGAGGCGGTTGAGATCCTCTTCCGAGGTGAACCGGATTTCGATCGTGCCGCGCGACTTTTGAAGGCGGTGGATCTGCACGCGGGTCATCAAGTGCCGGGACAGGGTTTTTTCCAGATCCGCGATATAGGGGTCCGGCCTGGTTTGTTTTCTTTCCGGAATGCCCTTTCTGGCGTCCTGGACCAGGCGCTCGGTTTCCCTCACCGTGAGGCCTTTCTTCAGGATGGTTTCCAGGACGGTGATCTGCTCCCGTGGAGATTCCAGAGCCAAGAGCGGCCGTGCATGTCCGGTGGTGATTTTTTTTTCGATCAGCGCTGTTTTAACGGCTGTGGGAAGCTGGAGCAGACGAATGGCATTGGCGATCGTGGACCGGTCTTTTCCCACCCGTGAGGCCAGTTCCTCCTGCGAAAGATTGAATGTCTCCGTCAACGTTTGGTAGGCTTCCGCCTCTTCGACCGGGTTGAGCGCTTCCCGCTGGATATTTTCGATCAGGGACAATTCGGCAACATCGAGATCCTGAGCATCCCGGATAATGACGGGGACGCTGGACAGACCTGCCTGCTGGGCCGCGCGCCAACGGCGTTCCCCGGCGATGATTTCAAAACCGGAATCCGATTTCCGGACGATAATCGGCTGGATGATGCCGCTCTTCCGAATGGACGCAACAAGTTGTTGCTGATCCTGATCGTTAAAATCCTTGCGGGGCTGAAAGCGATTTGGCGACAGCTCCTCGATCCCGCACATCAAAAAAGCCGGCCTGTCGTTCAGGTCTTTCAGCAGATCCGGAAACATGGCCCCCAGGCCGCGACCCAACGATGATTTTGGTGGCATCTATATCCTCCCGCAGATCATGATCTCTTTGGCGAGATCCATATACGATATGGCCCCTCGTGACCGGATGTCGTAGAGAATCACGGGAAGTCCGTGTGAAGGAGACTCGGACAGCCTGACGTTTCTCGGAATAATCGTCTGAAATACCTTGTCCCCGAAATGTTTCCGGACGTCCTCGCTCACGCGATGCGACAGAAGGTTTCTGGTGTCGAACATGGTCAACAGAATGCCCCCCAGGGATAAAGTGGGATTCAGCCGGGATTTGACCAGTTTGACCGTGTTCATCAGAAGTCCGAGGCCCTCCATGGCATAGTACTCGCACTGGAGCGGAATGATGACGAAATCGGAAGCCACCAGCGCGTTGACCGTCAAAAAACCCAGGGAGGGGGGACAGTCAATGATCACATAATCATACGGTCTGTCAAGGTTTCTGATCAGGCGGCGAAGCTTTTTTTCCCGATCGCCCATGGACACGAATTCGATCTCGATGCCCACCAGTTCCTGATTGGCGGGGGCCAGATCCAGATGGGGGATCGGAGTTTTGACAATCACCTCGCCGATCGGCAGTTGACCGATGAGCGCATGGTATATGTTTTTCTCCCGAATGGTCTCCTTGTCGATGCCCATCCCGCTTGTCGCATTGCCCTGGGCATCGCAATCGACCAAAAGCGTTTTTTTTTCAGCCGTAGCCAGCGAAGCGGACAGGTTGATGGCGGTGGTGGTTTTGCCCACCCCCCCTTTTTGGTTGGCTATGCATATGATTTTAGGCATGATTTACTGGAACAGGAACAAAGCTGTCGCTTCTTTGGTGTTGAGCGCGAAAGCTATCACAGAAAGCTTTTTTTTTGAAGGGATTTCTTGCGCAAATGTTACTCACATATCTCTCTGATATATCAGGATATTTCGATGTCTTTGTGAAAAAGGAACGGTGATGGAATGACAGGCCCGGAAAACAAGGTCCGGGATGTCAGCCATGTCGGACTCCTTCCGGAAATTCGGTCCCTTCATGGCGATCAAAAGGCCTTGCGGCGCCAGAAAATGATGTCCCGTTTCAAGCAGTTCCGGGAGCTTGAACGCGGCGCGCGATACGACCGTCTCGAAAGCGTTGCCGAGGGACGTATCCTGCATCGCCGCCTCAGTGCGGGCATGGATTACCCGAGCCTGTGAAAACTGCAGGCGTCGGATCATGTGTTTCAGAAATGAGGCCTTCTTCCGCGATGATTCCAGCAAGGCAAGCCGCAGGGAGGGAATGGCAATTTTCAGCGGGATGCCCGGAAAACCACCCCCGGAACCGATGTCGAGTAGACGTCCTTCAGGATTGTCAATGAACGGGACGGGGGTCAGCGAATCGATGAAATGCCGGATGACGATATCCCGAGGGGAATCGGTTCCCACCAGATTCATCTTCCCGTTCCAGAACGACAGCTCTTCGCAGTAGATGGTGAACAGGTGAAGGGCACGCTCCGTGAGCGGAGCCTGAAGGACCCGTGCCGCCTCTCCAAGCATGTCGAGCAGTATCTGATCCATGATCCGAAGCTACAGGATGGTGATTGAACAATTCTGAAAGTGAAAGGTGCGCTGTTTTATGATAAAGCGTGCTAACATTTCAATGCTGTCCGTCAAAAGTACAGAAGAAGGGAGCGCGACCGTGATGCAGTCGAGGGTGAACATGGAGAATATCACCATTTTGCTGAAAGGGCCGAAATATCCCGGCAATGTCGGTTCCGTGGCGCGATGCGCCAAGAACATGGGGATTGCCCGTCTCGCCGTAGTCGGCGCCGGGGTGCTCTCTGCCGAGGAAATGAAGCTGATGTCCACCCACGTTGCGGCCGATCTGGTCGAGAATATCCGTTATCACGACAACCTGGAGAATGTTCTGGGTGAATTCGAATTCATCGTGGGGACGACATCCCGGCTGGGCTCGGTCAGGAGCCCGGTGATCTCGCCCCGGCAGATGGCGGAAACGCTTTGTGATGTATCCCGCCACAACCGTTGTGCGCTGCTGTTCGGACCGGAGGACCGGGGGCTTTCCAACGACGACCTGCGCTACTGCCATGCCCTGGTGACGATTCCCACAGCGGAGACCTTTAAATCGATCAATCTGTCCCATGCCGTGATGATTCTCTGCTATGAATTGCTGACCCTATCCAGAGAGTCGGGGGATCCATTCACGCCCAGGCTGGCCACCACGGCCGAATCGGAGGGGATGTTCGAGCAGATTCAGTCCCTCCTGTCCAGAATCGGTTTTCTCAACCCGCAAAACCCCGCGTACTGGATGGTTCACATCCGCCGCTTTTTTGCCAGGACGAAACTGCAAGCAAAGGATGTCAAGATCATCCGGGGCTTCTGCCGTCAGTTGGAATGGTACCTGGACGGTGCCGGAAGTTCCCCCGCTGAACCGCAATAGCGGCCCGGCCGGCCTTCTTCCCGTTTGGACGGGCGTTCCGTTCAGGCGTCTTTGGTGGAGACCTTGACCAGAATGCTCCGGCAGCACTCTCCGTTCTTGATGACGAAGCAATCCGCCTTTTCAAGCAGTTGGTACTGCCCGTTCGCTTCAATGATCAGATCGTCCTTGGTCAGCTTTCCATCCTTTGAAACCAGCATCATCCGGCCGATGGGAATGCCGCTTTCCTTCAACACCGCCATGAATCACCTCCAGAAACAATGATTTTTCGTTCCGGTTCAGACCAGCAGCACCCCGGTCCAGGTTACAGGACCGGTAATGGGGAATCCCGTCGGCAGACCCGCCTTCACCGCCGTGGCCACGACGTCAATGCCCATGGCTTCCATGGAAGGACGGGCTTTGAAGGGAAAGCGGCAGGCTTGGCCGGCCTCGACGGCGACGCACGTTTCACAGAGGCGGCAGCAACCGCCGATCAGGCCCGTCGCGAAGCGGAAGCCTTTTTCAAAAGCCTGCTTTTCCGATCGGTTGACCAGACGGTGAAGGGTGCCCGCTGCTTCGAAGATCTCCGTTGCCGGTCGATCCTCGGGATTTCCCCCCAGCGGCGCGGATACCTGGATGAGCAGGGCCCTGGAGAAGCGTGCGAGGGCCTCGCGGAACGACGCCACGGACGGCACATGGGGCGGACACATGAGGTTTCTGCTGAAGCTGTCGCATCGGGGAATCTGGCACTTCAGTCGCACCCGCTCGTCGACGACAATGTCACCGGCATCAATCACACGGACCGCGCAGGCCCCTGCCGCCAGGAGGCATTGCCCGATCTCCGCCAGCGCCTCGCGGGTCCGATCGCGCTGATGTTCCGGCTGTCGGCGAAGCTTTCCGGTTTCGGTCTTCATCCGTTCACGATTCCTAAAACTCGATGCCGGCCCGTTCCTTGATTCCCTGCGCATAATGATGCTTGATTTCCCGAACCTCGCTGACCGTGTCGGCCAGCTCGATCACTTCCGCCGGTGCGTATCGCCCGGTCAGGACCAGATCTACAGAGACGGGCTTCTCGCGGATCATCTCGATCACCTCTTCCAGCGGGATCAGTTTGAAATCCAGCGCCACGTTGATCTCGTCGAGAATGACCATCCGGTACTCCCCGGAGCTCAGCGCCTGTTTTGCCAGGTTCAGGCCCTCGCGGGCCAGTTCGATGTCTACGGGCGCGGGGTTGTTTTTCATGACGAAACTGTCCAGGCCGCACTGCAACGTCGTCAGTTGGCCGTCCAGGTATTTTTCCGCCGCCAGGACCTCCCCGTATTTTTTACCCTTCATGAATTGAACGATGAGGACCTTGTGTCCGTGGCCGATGGTCCTCAGGGCCTGACCGATCGCAGCCGTGGTCTTGCCCTTTCCGTCTCCCGTAAAAACCAGCACGAGGCCCCGGTTGAAGCGGGCCAGTGTTTCCGTAATCGGGCTGTCCATGAACGCTTCTCCTAAAAAAAGCCCGGGCCGCCGCTTTTGCGGTCCTCCCGGGCTTTGGGGTGTTAGAACCGGAAATGCCTATAAGCAGGCCTTCAGGTATCGCTGCGCGATCTCTTCCGCCTGCGTGTAGGGGTCCGTTTGCTTTTTCATCAGTTTCTCGACCATTTTTTCCAGTTCGCCGTTGGCCAACAGGGCTGCCAGCACCGGCTCCAGCACCGCATTCCGGATCGCCTCGTTGAGCTCGACGACCGCTTTGCGCCGGACCCGGCTTCCCAGCAGGTCGTTTTTGACCAGATGCTGGTAATGGTTCTCGATGGTCTGGGACATTTCCTCCAGGCTTTTGGTGAAGCTCACCGGTTCAAAGGCATTGTCGCACTTGAGGATCGGCGGCCGCCAGCCCGCCGGGAAGGTGGAAGGCGGCGCCATGTCCAGCATGGCCATCAGCTCCCGGCGCAGCTTCGACGAACCTTCCCGGTCCGCCTTGTTGATGACGAAGATGTCGGCAATCTCCATGATCCCGGCCTTGATCGCCTGGATCTCGTCGCCCATTCCGGGGATCAGCACCACGATCACCGTGTGGGAATGGTTGATGATATCCACCTCCTGCTGCCCGGTCCCGACGGTTTCCACCAGGATGATGTCTTTCCCCATGACATCCATGATATGGATGGCATCCCCGACGGCCTTGGCCAAGCCGCCCAAGGCGCCGCGGGTCGCGAGGCTCCGGACGAAAACACCCGGGTCCTCGGCATGACGCTGCATGCGGATACGATCACCCAGGATGGCGCCCCCCGTAAAGGGACTGGTCGGATCCACGGCGAGCACTCCGACGGTCTTGCCCTTCTTCCGGAAGGACTCGACCAGGCCGTCCACCAATGTGCTTTTCCCCGCGCCGGGTGATCCCGTGATGCCGATGACGTGGGAATGCCCCGTCAGCGGGAAAAGATGCTTGATGGTGGAGCGGGCCTCGTCGCTTCCGCCGTCTTCCAGATTGCGGATCAGTCGGGATGCCGTCCGAACGTCTCCTGATTTGATTTTCTTAACTTTTTCCATTATGTTCTCCAACTTATGCCCTCGGTTTTACATTTTTGTTGAACCAGTCCACGATACTGTCGAGGGTCGCACCGGGAACAAAGATGGCTTTGAGGCCGGCATCGTAGAGCAGTTTAAAATCCTGCTCTGGAATAATGCCGCCGCCGACGACGGTGATGTCATCAGCCCCCTGTTCCTTCAACAGTTTGGCAACGGCTGGAAACAGATAACGGTGGGCGCCCGACAGACAGCTCAGTCCCACCACGTCCACGTCTTCCTGAATGGCGGAAGAGGCAATCTGCTCGGGCGTCTGGTGACAGCCCGTATAAATGACTTCAAAGCCCGCATCGCGGAAACACCGGGCAAGCACCCGGGCGCCCCGGTCGTGACCGTCCAGACCCGGTTTTGCAACCATCACACGAAGTTTTTTTTCTGCCATGTTCAATCTCCCTCCTCAATCGTTCGCTTAGTAGAGTCCCGGGTCACGGTATTCGCCGTAAACCTCGCGATAGACGTCGCAGATTTCCTGGACGCTGGCCAGGCTTTTCACCGCCTCGATGCAGTAGGGCATGACGTTGTCGCCCTTCTTGCAGGCGCTCTTGATGTCGTCGAGGGCTTTTTTGACGGCCTTGTTGTCCCGCTTCCGGCGGACAGCCTTCAGCCGTTCGATCTGCTGGGTCTCCACGGAATCGTCGATCTCCACCAGAGGAATGGGGGTGACTTCATCGGAGACATATTTGTTGATGCCGATCATGATCTTGTCTGCCGCGTCGATCTGTCGCTGATACAGATAGGAAGCATCGGAGATTTCAAGCTGGGGGAATCCCTTTTCAATGGCCGCCACCATGCCGCCCATCTCGTCGATCTTGTGGATGTATTCCCAGGCCTTTTCCTCCATCTCGTTGGTCAGGGCCTCCACGAAGTAGGAGCCGGCCAGCGGGTCGATGGTGTTGGCCGCACCCGTCTCCTCAGCAATGATCTGCTGGGTCCGCAGCGCGATCTGGACCGCGTGGTCCGAGGGCAGGCAGAGGACCTCGTCGAGCGAATTGGTGTGCAGTGACTGGGTTCCGCCGAGGACCGCCGCCAGGGCTTCCGTTGCCGTCCGGACGACGTTGTTGTAGGGCTGCTGCGCCGTGAGCGAACAGCCGGCCGTCTGGGTGTGGAAGCGCATCCACCAGGATCTGGGGTCCTTGGCCTTGTAACGGTCCCGCATCGCCTTGGCCCAGATCCTTCGGGCCGCGCGCAGCTTGGCGATCTCTTCGAAGAAGTCGATATGGGAGTTGAAGAAGAAGGACAGCCGGGGGGCGAATTCGTCCACATCGAGCCCCTTGCGGCGGAGAACGTCTTCCACGTACTCCATCCCGTCGCGGAGCGTGAAGGCCAGCTCCTGAACGGCCGTGGCGCCCGCTTCCCGAATGTGGTAGCCGCTGATGGAGATCGTGTTCCAGCGGGGGACATACTTCGTGCCGAACTCGACGGTGTCGCTGATCAGCTTCACCGACGGGTCGGGCGGGCACATGAGCGTCTTCTGGGCGATGAACTCCTTGAGCATGTCGTTCTGAATCGTCCCGCCGATCTTGGACAGGGGGATGCCCCGGATGTCCGCGGCGGCGCAGTACATGGCCCAGAGGGCGGTCGCCGGGGGATTGATGGTCATGGACGTGGTGACTTTGTCCATGGGGATTCCATCGGTGAGCTGCATGAAGTCTTCGAGGGTGTCGATGGCCACACCGCACTTGCCGCACTCTCCCCTGGCTTTGGGGGAGTCGGTGTCGTATCCCATCAGGGTCGGAAAATCGAAGGCGGTGCTGAGGCCGGTCTGGCCCTCCTTCAGGAGCAGATGCCAGCGGGTGTTGGTTGTCTTGGCGTCGCCCATCCCAGAGAACATCCGGAAGGTCCAGTACTTGCCCCGGTAGCCGGTCGGCTGGTTCCCGCGCAGGAAGGGGAACTGGTTCGGATAGCCGATGTCCCTGGCAAAATCCATGTCCTTGATGTCTTCCGGCGTGTAGAGGCGTTTGATTTCGAGGTCGGAGACGGTTGACCAGCGGGGTTTCTGATCAGGCGCTTTGGCGACGACCCTCTTGACCTCGTCTTCCCATTTTCTTCGCATTTCGCTGGAGCTGTCCAGCACTTCCTTGGCAAAATACATACGTTCCACCCTCCTTTTGTTAAGTCTTTCTTCTCATGAAACCATAAAAATTCCTGCCTTTCGAATCCATTCTATTTCTTTCTTGACCATCCGGGGATTATGTGAGAAGTATCTCCAGCCCACCTGGTCAAAACAGAAATCAACATGGAAATTTTAATTTGTCAGCCGTACAAGAAACCAAGCATGATTTTGCCTGCAGCGGCGGCGCCCGGGCAGCATTGCTGCTGGATAAACGATCTTATTCGCCGTATATTCTGTTATTACGGAACCGGTGCTTTGTCAAGGTAAAACATCACGGCAAACCCGCCCAGACCGCCGATGCGCACGCGCGGTCACACCCCGGCATGGTCGGAGAACCGAGGCTAGTAGATGATGACGGACCCGCTCCTCATGGATTTGGGAAATAGCGTCTATCTGGAAGACGATGCGCTGATTATCATCGACCGCCGCAAGCTGCCCCGCACGATCACCCCGGTCTATTGCACGGAGCCAGAGGAGGTGGCCGGGGCCATTCGCGAGATGATGGTCCAGGGCGCCGGCGATATTGCCATCACGGCCGGTTACGGACTCTATCTGGCGGCGCGCAGACTGGAGCGCGAGGGAAGGGTGCGGGACCGCCTGAGCTTGGAGAAGGCGGCATCGCTGCTCAAAGCCACACGGCCGACGGGCTTTCATCTGGCCGCGCTCCTCGACAAACTGATGCAAAAGGTCGATGCGGCGGACACTGGCAGAGCGCCGTCGGAGGTGATGCGGGTACAACTTGCGCGGGCGCTTGACCGGCAACGGGAGATCTCCCGGGAGACAGGCCGGCATGCGGAGACGCTTCTGGATTCCGAAGATACGATTCTGACCCACTGCTTTGCCGGCGCCGGCCTGCTTTACATGCTCCGGTTTGCCGGGGAGAACGGCAAGAACATCAAGGTTCTTTGCACGGAAACGAGGCCCTACCTGCAGGGGGCGCGGCTCACCGCCTGGTCGATCAGCGAAATGGGGATCGATACGACGCTGATTACCGATAACATGGCGGCCTGGTGCATGTCCCGGGGGATGATCCGAAAGGTCTTCACTGCGGCCGACCGGATTGCCATGGACGGGGTTGCGGCCAACAAGGTGGGCACGCTGCAGCTCGCGGTCTGCGCCCGGTATTTCGGAATCCCCTTTTACATCCTCGGGTACGGCGGCCCGGACCGGCGCACGCGAAAAGGCGATGCGATTCCCGTCGAAGAGCGGGACGCGCGGGAAGTCCTCGAATTTCAGGGCATCCCCGTCAGCGGGCCGAAAGTGAAGGGCTTCTATCCGGCGTTCGACCTGACCCCACCGGAACTGATCAGTGCGGTCGTCAACGCGACGGGCTTGGATCGGACATCAGAACGCAGGTCAGGAACGGTTGTGGCAAAACCGGGCTAATGAACGGGCCCGGTGGCGTCCGTTTCCGCCTTTTCCACACGCAGGATGGATTCGGGGATCAGGTAGCTTCTCATCTTCGAGGAGAAAAAGATCAGCATCCAAAGATCGTCCGGTGTCCGGTTTCCCCTTCTTCCGATCACTTTTCCAACCAATCCGTGAAAAGGGTGCCGGGGATGGTCAACGACCACCATGTCTCCCAATTCCATAGGGTCTTCTCCTCTGGTTTTTTCCGGTGTCGCAGCGTGAAGAAAAGGAATGATGCGCATCCTATAACACACAAATCGCCATGATGCACGGTTGCTTTCGGGCTTTGCAAGGCGGTGGCGCTGGATAAACGTCCGCGGGCGTGCTATAAATTACATCAGATGGAGTGCATGTCAGGGAAGGAGAAGATACCATGGAAATCAAGATGCCCATCAAGTTTCACGGAAATTACGTCGTATCCATTCGCTGCGGCGCCGAGGAAAACCGGGAGCGCTGCCAGAAGCTGACCATGCGGGCGCTGTCCGCGGAAGAACGGGAGCAATCCTACCGGAGCAGAGGCGTGGACGATAGCGTCATGCCCACCCACCAGATCACGTTCTACGACTTCGGCTGCAAGCGCATCATCGAGGGGAAGCTGATTGAAAACGAGGCGGACCGGGCGGTATTTCGCGTCCAGGACAAAGAGTACGGATTCGCACCGTTCAAACCGAAAGACGCCTGATGGCGGTGCGAAAAACACGCCGGTCCCGGTCGCGGTTCAGGGTTCCTGGCCAGTGATGCTGCTCCGGATTCTGGCTGCGATGCTGCTCTGCCTGCTTTTTCCCGGTTCCGCGCCGGCGGGACCGGACATGAAGATCATTTCGCTCGCGCCCAACCTGACGGAGGTTCTCTATGATCTGGGGCTGGGGGAGCAGGTCGTCGCGGTAAGCAGCTACTGCGACTATCCCCCCGCGGTGAAGGCGAAGCCGAAAATCGGCGGCATGTCCAACCCTTCGCTGGAGGGAATCGTCGCCATGAAGCCGGACGCGGTCGTTCTGACCGATGACGGCAATCCCCGCGAGATTGAAGAGAGGCTGCGGAGACTGGGCATCCGCACCCATGTCTTCCGGGCGAAGCGGCTCGAAGATCTGCCCCGTGAGATCCGGGCCCTGGGCGCCGCCCTGAATGTCGGAGCGCAGGCTGAGCGGAGCGCCCGCCGGATCGAGCGGGCCATCCGCCGCTACGGGCAGGCCTCGCGACCCGACCCGGCTCGCAGGGTGCTGGTCGTGGTGCAGCCAGAACCGCTGATGGTGGCCGGATCGGGCACGGCCATACACGATGTACTGACGCTGCTGGGACTGCGTAACATTGCCGCAAACGCCCGGAGCGGCTATCCACGATACTCGCTGGAAGAGGTGATCCGTCAGGCGCCGGACATCATTTTCATCGGAAGGGGGCATGGCGATATGAGGGCCCAGTCCCGGCGCCTGCTGAAGCGGCTGCAATCCCTGGAGGCGGTCCGCCGGGGCCGGGTCTATTACATCGGCGACGCCCTTTTCCGGATGGGTCCGCGGATCACGGCCGGCATCGGCGAAATCGCCGGCCATGTCCGGAGCATGCCCCCGTAGCGCGGCCTCCGGCGTTGCCCTTATCCGGAGGCGATTTCCTCTTTCAGCGCCATTTTGTTTACCTTGCCGCTCGCCAGCAGAGGCAGCAGGGGCCGGATGAAGAACCGTTTCGGGATCTTGAAGTTGGCCAGCTTGCGGCGGCAGACCTCCCTGAGCTCCTCCTCCGTCACCGTCTTGCCCGGCTGCGGCATGACGTAAGCCCATCCCACTTCCTGGTAGATGTCGTCGGGCACGCCGATGACCGCAGAGAACAGGACGCTGTCGAGCGACTCCAGCACCTCTTCCACTTCCCGGGGGTAGACGTTCTCTCCGCCGGACTTGAACATCTCCGATTTCCGGCCCGTGATGACGATGTAGCCCCGGCTGTCCTTGCAGGCGAGGTCGCTGGTGGCGTACCAGCCGTTCCCGTCCACCACGGCGGCGGTGGCCTCCGGCTGGTTCAGGTATTCACTGAACAGGAATGGTCCCCGCACCAGGATTTCTCCGATTTCGCCGTCCGGCAGCTCCCGGCCGTCGTCGCCGACGATCTTCAGTTCGAAGGGGGGCGCGATCCGGCCGGCCGTGCGCGTCACCGTTTCCAGATCGTCCCCCTTCTCGGTGTAGGTGACAAAACCGCAGACCTCCGTGCTTCCGTAGCCGGTGATGAGCATCGCCCCCGTTTGCCGGCAGATACCGGCCAGGACATCGACCATGATTTTCGGCGCCGCCGCCCCGGCCCAGGCGAACAGCCGGATGCTGCTGAAATCCGTCTGCCAGAATTCGGGCAGCTTCATCTGCAGGAGAAACATGACCGGGACCTGGCCCAGACAGGTGAGCCGTTCCTTCTCTATCATCTTCAGGGTGCCCGCGGGGTCGAACTGCTCCATGCAGACCAGGCAGCCCCCGCCCATGATGGCGGCAAAGCCGATCTCCACATCCGCCGCGACGTGGTTGATCGGGAAATGCAGAAGCGCCCGCGTGTCCTCGTCGAAATAGAACTTGCGGAGTTCCACCTTGATGTTCTCGACAATGCTCCGGTGGGTGTGCACGACGCCCTTGGGCTTGCCGGTGGAGCCGGAGGTGTACATCAAAAGCGCCCGGTCGGTGTCGCGGACGATCGAGGCGCGGTCCCGCAGCGCCGGGTCGAGCGATTCCCGGGGTTGCCCCGTGAATTCCCCGAAATTTTCCGTTTTCTCGAATGCCTCCCCGATGACGAGGACCTTTCGGATGAAGGGGAATTCGCCGGTCAGCGCCCGGATGGTGCCGGCCAGGTCGTTGCCCAGGAAATGCCGGAGCGAGATCAGAACGGCGGGTTTCGCATCGCCGATCTGGTAGCGAAGCTCGTCCAGGGTGAACTTGGGGTTCAACCCGAGCCAGACGGCTCCGACCTTTCCCGCCGCCATGTAGGTGGTCAGGACTTCGTTTCGGGCCGCGGACAGCATGGCCACGCGGTCGCCCGGCTGAATGCCGAGGGCGAGATAGGCCTTGGCGATCCGGTCCATCCGGACACGGAAATCCGCCCAGGTCAAACTTTCCTCTTCGAAGATGAGCGCCTCCGTACCGGGTTTGGTCCGGGCCCACTTTTCCACGTAATGCCAGGTGAGCGTCATATCGAGGTCGTTCATGGTTTTTCCTCCTTTGCAAGACGCGGCTTTCCCGAAAGCAGGGCGATTCCGCCGCGAATGACTTTTTCTCCATTTTCGTTCAAGACTATGAAACGGACAATCCGGCCGTCTTCCCCATTCCGCATTCCCGTCATCCGGACCCGGATAACGCTCCCCGGCAGGACCATGCCGGTAAAGCGGCAGGCGAGTGATTTCAAAAGGTCCGGATTGCCTCCGGCTTCCCGCTGGACCAGTTCGCGGGCCGTGTACGCCAGGGTTGCCGTCCCCTGGAGGATAATGCCGGGCAGTCCCACGTTGTGGGCGAATTGCGCGGAGGTGTGGATGGGGAAATGAATGTCGGTGCAGCCGTCATA
>CAYWTL010000039.1:0-22544 GCA_964460245.1 uncultured Syntrophaceae bacterium
CAGGACAAGCAACTTGGCGTGGTGAGTACGACGACAGTGGCGGATTTGTGCTGCCACACTACGCCGGTGGTGCAGCATATGGACCAACCTGGACGCAAACCTTTGGACCACTCGGTGGCGATCTCGGCTTTCGTACCTACGTGGAAACAGTGGACACAACGCCCGTTCCCGAACCCGCCACCCTGCTTCTTCTTGGCCTCGGTCTGATGGGATTGGCAGGGGTGAGGAGGGTGATTTAAGATCAGATAAAATGGCGACGGGGCCGGGACTTGAAGACAGATCCAGGGTGGGGGACATGGGGAAAAGACTTGTCTTCTGCCTGCTTCTCCTGCTGGGGCTGAACTGCACCGCGTCCCGCGCCTGGGCCGCCGACGTCGGCTGGATGCAGCCGGGCGTGCGCCTGTGGTACCATGGGGGCGTGGGGGAAGTGAAAGCCGGGGAGGTGCAGCCCACTATCTCGAACGCCGAGGAGGCCTACCTGATCAACGCCGTTTCCGGAACCAGCGCGGAGGTGATTCACCACTCCGCTCTGGATCAGTGGAAATTGCCGCGGCCGGTCGAGACGAATACCCATTCCCTGGCGGACAGCGGCCCCTGCTGGATCCACCCGGCCAGACTCCAGACCCTGAAATCCGGCGACTCCTGGATGGGCTGGAAGATCGCTCTCGTGACCCGCACGCCCTACACCCCTGCCACGTTCCCCTACCGCCTGCTTCCCGCGAACGCGCTTTTCAAGGTGAATCCCCAGCGGCAGTTTGTGATGCTGTCGTACTCGATCCCCGGTTTCAGCGTCGGCAACGCGTATTTCGACAGCGACACCGGGATCCTCCTCTACTATCACACCCTCTGGGGGAACTACCGCATGTTCTTCATGCTGGCCGAGATCAACTACGATTTCGAACGGCACGCCGCCTTTGCGGAGGACGACGGCCCCCACACCGGGTTCAAGTCCTTCGTCAGCGAACAGTGCGTCGGCGGCTCAGTGATCATCCAGTCGCAGGTGGAGACCCGCTACGGTGCCACCGTCGAGATGCGGACATCCACCTCCCTGATCCCCTCGTGGCTCCCGATCACGGACGAAAACTACTGCTTCTTCGGAGAAGTCCCCGTCCTGCGGCGCATGAATGCGACCCAGGCGCCGAACTTCCCGCCCGAGCAGTGGAACCCATTCGGCCAGCACCTCTGGTGGTGGATTCCCCCGGGCGATCTGGCAAAGCCAGCGATCTCCGTTTTCGACGTTCCCATGGCCATGACAGCGGCAGCCCCCGGGGTGCGGCTGGCCACGGCCACCGAAAATCCATCGCGTTTTCACTTCACCAGGATATGGTTCGACAGCAGTGGTTACATGATCGCCTTCTCGGCAAGCGACCCCACGATGGGCCTTGACGTCGACCCGGAAAAGCCCGCTTTTCAGAACCTGACCACGGTTGACGGGTTGGCCTACTACAAAAACACGATGGGGTCAGCCGCTTCGGATCCTGATTTTGACCAGGATGGCATGCCGGACAAATGGGAGGCCACATATTTTGGGAACACATCACGGGACGGAACGGGGGATTATGACCATGACGGGTTGAATGACCTTCAGGAATACCGAAACGGCACCTCCCCCACCGCCGCGGACACCGACGGCGACGGCATGCCCGATGGGTGGGAGAACCAGTACGGCCTGAATCCCCTTGTTAAAGATGCCTCCGGGGACAAGGATGGGGACGGATACACGAACCTCCGGGAATACAAAGCCGGGACGAACCCGGCAGACCCGGCGTCCAGGCCAAAGCGCGCTTTTCCATGGATGTCCATACTCCTTGCCGATTGAAACATTCAAAGCGGTTCACGGCAGAAGTTGTCATGTCTTTTTTTAAAAAATCGTTCCGTTCGCAGGGGATTTTCCAAACCAGGAAATCCCTCAAGCAATCTGACAGCCCGCAAAAAAAGAGCCCGGCCCGCTGATTTTGCGAAAAGAAATCATATTTGGCAACCGTCTGTCGGAATTCTTTACAGAGTCAATAATGCCGCAAGTACTTTTATTTCTTATGCAAAGATTGTAAAACACAAAGCAATACAACTACTTCCACCACTTCAAGTGTCGGGATTCTTTACATCATCACTTTGATCCATGAAACTGCAACTGACCGTAATCATTCATAAAATAATATTGGCACTGACTGCGCTTTTTGCAACTCGTCGAAATTCTTTACACTTCCACAAGCTCTGCCGAGTGTTTTTTCATTAACATACGTCATATCAAATAGTTATAATTTGGCATGAAACTTGAATTACGTTAAAATGGAGAAAGTTTTTACGTTTCACACTCTCGGTAATTCATCAAAAAAGTGAGGAGGTCCACATGAAATCGCTTTATGGATATTTTGTGATCACAGCGTTCGTTGCCGCAACGGTCGCTGCCGCAAACATTCCTGCATTCGCAGATACTTACCATACCGCCACATTCACAGGTAATATCAACGGTGGCAGTGCAAATTGCAAAGCTCCTTTTGACTCAGTGATTACTCAAGGCGGTCCGATATCGGGCAGTTTTGTTATTGATGATAACTTGATTCCTGCATCCAATTCAGGCTGGGTGAATGTGTTTTTCTCAGACTTTCCGGACATCGTCAAGATTCCAGACGCGACAGCGTTTACTATCAACCTGGGAACGCCATCCCTCACATTCACATTGGCTGATGCCATTCAAAACTCCGGCGCCATTCAATTCTACAATGGCAACTTCCGCGGTTTCTTTTTTGCTACAGATTTCATTTTTACCGACAACAATCCATACCGTTTCGATGATCAAGGCGGAACCTGGAGCATCAAACTGCTCAACCAACTCGGCGGCTTTCCTGTGCCTCTCACCAGCGCTAAAGTCAATGGCGTCATCACCGGCATGACAATCGGTGCAGTTTACGAGCCGACCCCTCCGCCACCCGTTCCCGAACCCGCCACCATGCTGTTGCTTGGTCTTGCTTTGATGGGTCTGGCAGGGGTGAGGAGGGAGATTCAGAAGCAAGATAAAACCAGCGGTGGACGGGGGGTTATAAAATGAAAAAAGCAATTGTAATCTGTATCTTGCTCAGTGTGGTGTGCTTCATCAGCAGTGCACATGCAGCTCAGGTTTATTACACTGCAACGCTCACCGGACCAGGTGAGGACCCTCCCAACGCATCGCCGGGTGGCGGATCCGCTGATTTTTGGATCGACAGTGTCACCCATGAACTGTTTATAGATGTGATGTTCAGCGATCTGATCGGAACGACGACCGCAATGCACATACATGCCCCTACAGCAACAACCGGAATGGGAAATGCCGCGGTGGCAACACAGACACCTTCCTTTGCTGGATTCCCGGCCGGTGTCACGAGCGGAACTTATACTCATCTATTCGACACTTCTCTGCCGTCGAGCTTCAGTGCATCCTTCGTTGCCGCGAATGGGGGAACGCCGGCAACAGCTGAGGCAGCTTTATTCGCGGCTATCTCTGACGGAAAGGCTTACCTGAATATACATACAATTTTATATCCCGCTGGAGAGATTCGCGGCTTCCTGACGCCGAAGGCCGTCCCCGAACCGGCCACCATGCTCCTGCTCGGCCTGGGCCTGATGGGCCTGGCGGGGGTCAGGAGAAAGATTCAGAAATAAACCCGGTTCACGCTGACGGGTTGTGGAAACCGCGGTTCTTGCTGCGGAAGGGGAAAGGCAGCATCAGAAACGGTGCTGCCTTTTTTACCGATCACGCAAATGAAGAGATTCATTTCACTCTGTAAACACCTTTTTTTCGGAGGTGTCGCCGCAGATGGAAAAGAGGGCCAGTCCGGATCGCAGGAAAAAAGCCACCCCCATGCTCAGCCGGTACACGATTGCCGGCCGGCGGCATAGATTCAGACGTGAGGAAGATCAGCGGAAAGGGGGGTATGTCGATCGATATGGCTTGGGGCTTTTCATCTGGGCCCTCGCAATTCTCATATTGAATATCCTCGACGCGGCACTCACGCGAGTCATCCTTGCCTGCGGGGGCACCGAGTTAAACCCCGTCATGCGATGGTTGATCGACGAATACGGGGACCATTTCATCGCGTGGAAGTTTGCCATCATCTCGGTGCCCATCGTCATTGTGTGTCTTCACGTCAACTTTAAGGAAACGAAACCGGTCCTGTATTTTTCCATGCTTGTCTACAGCATTGTCGTCATTCATCAGGTGATTCTGATCTTTGGACCCTAGTCAGTATCAACACTGTTGACATTCGGGGTTGCTGGATCCCCCTCCCCTTCTTCATTCAAACGTTTCCGGTGTCGGAATTCTTTACAATGTAATGCAGAGGTTTAATCGCTGACCTGATGCATCATTGATGCCGATGCGTTCCGTTCTCAGAAAAAGAAAGCAATTGCAATAAGATGTAAAATATCAACACAAAAATGACCAACCCGGCACAGTATGTGCAAGACTATAAAAGCAATAAAATATTTTTGATTATTCGGGAGATCTGATGAGAAAAGACAGCCTCATCTGTTTTCGCACAACCAGCCAATTGCAGCAATCCCTGGCCCAGGTTGCAAAGGAAGACCGGCGGTCCGTATCGTCCACGATCGAGATGGTCCTGACCAACTATCTGAAGGAGCGGAAGGCCTTAAAAGCGATCGATCAGGAGAAGCGACAACATCCGAGGAAGGCCCTTTCCGTGCCGGCCGTGATCAACCTGCCGGAGCCGGGTCAGATGGGAGTCGGGTCCATCACGGAGATCTCCCTCGGAGGCGTAAGCGTAATGATCCCGAAGGATTTCAAGCACCAGATCCGGATTGACACACAAGGCTCGAGATTCGAGATCGTCTTCAACTTGCCCGACGGGAACCTGCCCATCTGCCTTTCCTGCGAATCGAAGCGGGTGGTCGAAGCCGAGGACAGCGTTCAGGTCGGCGCCTCTTTTGTCGATGCCGACTTCAGGTGCTACAAAACACTCCAGACATACCTGATGTAACCTCAAAGAGCAGATCTCCGTTCCTGACACAAAGAAAGATGAGCAGGATCAGACGGGAGAGCGCACTTCGTGGATGCACGCGCATCCACATTCAAGACCCAGCCGTGTCGGATAATTTTACAATTTGACGATTTGATGTATTACATTATCATTCATCGCTAAATCAATGCCTTAACCACTGAACACACCGAAATTCCCCCCTTTTCCAACCTTTTTTAACCCTTTTCAGTGTCGGAATTCTTTACAGTTTCGACAGGACAGACCCATGAAGCGCATCACGGCAAGTTGTCTTCAGATTTGTAATAATTATTTATGCCTATTAATATTTGGACTTACACTAATCGAGGCAACGTATTTTCCTGTATGGCACGGCGTATGCATTATATTGTAAAACAAATAGTGCGGAGGTGAAAACTGTGAAGATACTGATCCACGACGAACGGGCGGATGCCCTGGAGTTCCTGCTGGGAGGAGTCATCAATTACGGATACCGGGCGGGAATCGCCCGAGACAAAACCGGGATCATGCGCATGCTCAATGACGAGCAGTATGATGTTGTCCTTGCCAACGGCAGTTATGAAGAACTCGACCCGGAACAGCGACTGAAGATGAAATCGCTGCCCGCTTTCATCATCGGCATCACGCAATCAAATCGCGGTGGGGAGGAAAAGGACCCGGACGTGGACCTTTATCTTCAAAGGCCCTTTCTGGCATCCAGACTCCGGCAGGCGCTCGGAATGCCCGGGGGAGTGTAAAAATCCTATCCGGAAAACAGTCACAGGCCCGAAATCAGACTGTAAAATACTTAAGGAAAGGAGGAGGGCCACAATATGAACAAGAAGATAAGAGAGAAAATCGGGATATCGCCGGAAGTGATTTTCATCATCCTGCTGCTGGCCGTCCTTTTGTCGGCCTTCTACATGAGCAAGGCCAAAGACGGTGCAATCGCATCGCACAAGGGAACGAGCGCCGACTGGCTCGCCGATGACGACAGGGACGAAGACGGTGTTTCCGGCTCCGCCAACACAACCGTGAAGCACAAGCCGAGACACAGTGTAAAGAAGATCCTGACGATGATGGACCAGATCGGCGGCGCCGGAGTGTCGGCACGTGATTTGTCCCTGTCGAATGCGATCGACAAAACCTCCGTGTTGCCTGGTGATGAAAAGGAAGGCGGAACCCTCGAGGGCGAGAATTATGCCGCACTGGATCAGTCGGCGACGGACGGCTCCACCGGAGACCAGACGGGATCGGCCGGTTCCGGCGACAGTGCGGAGCCGGACAAGTTGTCTTCCGATTCCGGGCCCACGGTCCTGGCGAGTCTGTCGTCCTCGTCCTTGTGGGGGTACGGCAGAGGCGGAGGCAGCAGCTTCTCCATTTCGGTGGACTGCTCCGTCTGCTGCTGCGAATGCGGAGACCCGTGCTGCGGCAAAAATCCGGATCAGGCCGGCACGGAATTGACGTCATCTGAAGGTTCCGGCGACTCCATTGCGGCTGCCGGCAGTCCCGGAGGTTCCGGAGGCGTCATTCAAAATCCTCCCGGTCCTAAAGATCCAAGGAATCCCGATCCGCCGTCGAACCCGACGCCACCGGCAACGAAGCCGGTTCCGGAGCCGTCAAGCCTCCTGCTGTTCTGCCTGGGCCTGGCGGGTGTTGGCGCGGCTGGACTCTGCGGATGCGGATCCGGCAGTCGAAGGAAAAGCGGGCCGGAGGGGCTTTGATCGAAACCATTGAGAAAAGCAATGGCGTGATGACGCCGCGAGCGATGAAGAACAATAACAAATGAATGCATAGCGGGACCGCAACGGGTCCCGCTTTTTTGCACATTTCAACTTGTACATGTCAGGCTTCAATCAAGCACGGACGTGTCGATAAGCAGATGTTTCCAAGGATCGATCGGCAGCAGCCGTCTTTACACTTTATACCTGCTGTAAACTGAACCGCTCCCTGATTCCATATCCTTCTATTCAGACAGAAACTCCAAGGCCAGTTGGTTGAATTTTTCGGGGTATTCTTCGTGTGGGCTGTGTCCGGCTTTTTCAAAAACCGCCAGTTTTGAGCCCTTCCAGAGATCACTCAATCGCTTCGACCGGTCCAACGGTACGGCCTTGTCTTCTTTCCCGTGGACGATCAGGATCGGCTTGTGCATTTCAGCCAGCAGGCGGGCCTCCTTTTCCACATAGGGATCCTTCAGCACGTTGCGAAGGATCGACATCATCCCGGCATGGGATCCCTTGATGCACAACGGCTGCAGGACCTCTCTGCAATACGCATCACTTGCCTTTCTCCCATCATGGAACCACATCGTTCGGATGTTTTCCTTCATCAGGGCATCCCCGGGAATGGCATTCATGAATTCCCCCACAAGGGGCAACTGATAAATCCTGGCAATGGTTGTCGTCGGATAAGGAATCACGGTTGGGGCAACCAGGACCAGTCGCTCCACCCGATCGGGATGGTGGGCAGCCACATGGACCGCGATCCCGCCCCCCATGGACTGGCCCCCCAGAGCGGCCTTCCGGATGTTCAGGGCATCCATGAATCCCACAATCTGTCGCCCGTATCGATCGAAACTGTACTCATTTTCCTTGAGCCTTTCGCTGTAGCCCCACCCCCAGAGATCGATTGCATACACCTTGAATTTTCCGGCCAGCGCATCGATGTTTCTCTTCCACATGACCGTGTGGTACAAGAAACCGTGAATCAGGATGACGGGCGGGCCGCTGCCCGCCTCAAGGTAGTGGACCTTTCTGCCCTCTACAGTGACGAATTTCCCCCCGGCATACTTTTGGATCGCCTCCTCGTAAGTGCAGCTTTCCTTGGATGAAAACTGTGGAAACAGAATGACGATCAGCAGCACGGCACCGACAACGAACAGCAACGTTCGAAAGAATGTCATGGTCGCCTCCCTCCTTCCCGGCTGACACCCTTGATCCGGCCTATTCGGACTTCAGGGCACTGATAAACGAATCGGCCTGTGCGATGGCGGCCCCCATCTCTTCCAGCAGCCGGTCCACATTCGCCTGAACGGTGACCACCTCGCCGCTCAATCCCGTGATGGCCCGGGCGTTGAGGTTGTGCTTCAGGAACAAAACCTGATCGCGCAGTGGCATCAGAGCAGGTTCCAGCTTCGCCTCGGCTTTCTTCATGGCCTGGATCAGTTCCGCGTACTTCTTTCGCGTGGCATCGTATTTCTGCCGGCTCGATTTCCGCAGCGCGTCGCTGGAATACAGTTTCATTTCGGCGCGCCACTCGTCAAACAGCGCTTCCGAAACGTCTTCGACTGCACGGATGCGGTCCCGCACTTCGCCGGCCTTGGATTCGCTCCTCTTCAACGCGGCGGCAAGCTTTTCGTATTCCTTTTCCAGATCGCCGCCTTTGAAATTCACGACGCGCTTGAACTGCTCCATGGACGTCACGAACTGCTGCCTGGTTTCACTTTGCGCGTCGCGAGCCGCTTTGACCCGGTCCACCATGATGTCCCGCTTGTGGATTCCCACCTTCTCCATTGTCCTGTAATACGCGCCGCTGCAGGCGACCACCGCGAGAACAGCAACCGCTAAAACCGACATCCCGATTTTCATGCGTGACTCCTTTGCCTCCGGATTGCTGGAACAATCCGAACCGTCCGTATTGCCGCGAAGCGAAACTCCCCGCGGAAAACCACGGTGCATCTTCAATGAAGCCTGAAACCGCTCACGGATCCAAGCCCGAGCATGGTCCCGATCCATCCTCCCAGCGCGGGTTCGCCGTCCCGAGACCCTACATCGCGACAGGACGACCGGAATAGGGCCTGGAATACCTGTAGGGGTCATATTTCTCATCCAGGCAGTTTTCAATTTCGGAAACCCTCGCGATGCAGAACATAACGTACTTGCCCTCGGGCATCGCCCTTTCCAGGGTCTCGATGACCAGCGGGTCAGGCTCCGCGATCGCCACGGTGACGACGAGGGGGCTGTCGTCCAGAACGACAATGCGGTTTTTTTTCGCATACCGTTCCCCCACGGCTTTTTGAAGGGCCGGGGACACCGTGAAGCCTTTCAGTGAAACAACGGGCATGCAGAAGTGCGCGGAGAGCGCCTTCATGTGATGCTCCTCGCCGATGAGCCGGCTGTCGGCCAGCAGGCTGCCAAGCGGTTTGAACACCTTCCTGGCTTTGAGACTCTTCTGCTGCAGAAGAATGCCCTGCAATTGGTCTTCCGTGACCAGATTCAAATCGACAAAAATCTGGCCGATCGGTTTTCTCTTGTTGCTATAGCGAAGGGCCTTGACGACCCGGGATTGGGGAATCCCCATATCGCACAGTATCTGCCCCAGGTATCTGTCCGGCTCCTTCTTCTTGATGTCCAAGGCCTTCGCCAGACTGGATTCCGTGATGATTTTTTTCGTGACCAGGATTTGGCCGATCTTGTCGGACATGACGCCTCCCTCCCCGTTCCGCAAAGTGCGCGGCGGCCAGGACCCCCGCAACGGGACCACAGGGCTTCCCCGCACAGGGCCGGTGAATTCGATGAAAAATTCTATGCACACAAACGAAAAATCTTCAAACAGAAATTCAACGGCCGTTCGCCTTCGGCCGGCGGGAATTCCCCGCTTTTGGCTCCCGGGATCGCCCAACATGCTTCGGGCGGCGTCCCAAAACTCCCCTTCGATGGCTTTCATTTGCCCGAAAATCGCTTCGGACTGTCGTAATTCTTTACAAAACAAATCCGCAATATTTGTAAAACATATTTATTCCATATACTTAAGCCGCTGTGAAATCGACCTGCCTCTATGTTTTCTTTTGAATCCCCCGTGTTTTACCACGGTTAACAAATTCAAGCGGTCCAAAATGGGATGAATCAAGATCGAAGTGCGTTGGCAGAGAAGATAAATAACTATGAATATCCGTTATTTGTAATTGTCTTCGCCCCGATCTTGCGTCTTCCGGCTTTCCCGACAACCTTGAACCCTGATCCGATCACGTTGACCCGGAGTCTGACCGGTGTCGGATTCCTTTACAATATGGGATGAAAAAATATACATTAGCAATTTCAATGATTTAAAAAGAACAGACGGCGATTTTCCCTCCCCGTGTGTCGGAATTCTTTACAATCTTGAAAGCGACGGTTCCGGATCCTGCAACAATATGCGTGTTATCGGTGGGATGCAAATCTGGAATCGTTTTTGCAGATAAAAGATGCCGTGAAAGTTTGTCCGGATGAAAGGAGTCGCCGATGAAGAAATTTTCGCTGTTATTCCTGGTGGTTCTTGGGCTGATGGCTTTTGCGATGCCGGCCCAGTCGCTCACTTTCTATTACAATTACGAATACAGCGGGGGAACCGCGCCGGAAGGAGTGGCGCCGTGGCTGACGGCCGACTTCGCGGATGTCACGGACGTTTATGTGCCGGAGGAGGGAATGGACATGAGCGGCGTGCAGTTGACGCTGAGCACTGCGGGGCTGATCGGCAGCGAGTTCGTCTCCTCGTGGTATTTCAATGTGAACCCCGCACTGGACCCTTATGACGCGATCGAGGACATCTACCATCTCTCGGGCGTTGTGCCGTACAGCGCCACCTGGGGCGATGATGCAGTCAATGCGGCAGGCGGCCAATCGTTCGATTTCTTGCTGGAGTTTGACACAGCGAAGGCGTACAGATTCACCGGCGGGCAGACCTCCGTGCTGCTGTTCACCGGACCGGGCCTGACGGCGGACGACTTCAATTACCTGAGTGCCATGACTCCCGGCGGCGGCGGCATCGGCCCCTTCCTTTCGGTAGCCCGTGTCCAGGTCATCGGCACCTCCGCCGAGGAGAGCGGCTGGGTGGCGCCGGTATCCCCGGTATCCGAACCGGTCACCATCATACTGCTCGGCCTCGGCCTCGTCGGCGTGGCGGGCATCAGCATGAGGCTCCGGAAATAAAGGCCTGAAGAAGGTTAAAAACAAGGGGGCAGGGCCGAAACGGCCCTGCCCCCTTTTCATTTGCGGGGATCCGGCGACGCGCCGCTGTCCCTACTTCAGCGCGTTGAGGGTTGCCCGCACCTCTTCGGCGCCCGCGAAGTTGGCGTCCAGCCTCAGCGCCTCGTTCAGCTCCTTTTTCGCGAGGTCGCGGTCCCCGTTCTTGTAGTAAGCCATGCCCAAGTGGTACCGCACCGCCGGCTGGTTGGGCGCCTTTTCCGCAGCCTCCTTCAGGTACGCGATCGCCCGCCCCGGAATGTTCTTCTTGTAGTAGATCCACCCGAGGGTGTCCGAGATGTGCGGATCGTTGGGCGCCAGCTCCTTGGCCTTCTGCGCCAGGTTCAGGGCGACATCGATGTTCCCGCCCCGCTCCGCGTAGATGTAGGCGAGATTGTTCGCCGCCGGCGGGAAGTTGGGGTTGATCTTCAGCGCCTTTTCATAAGCCTCCTGGGCCTTGGGGTAATTCTTCTCGCTTTCGTAGATCATCCCGAGGGCCATGTGGGCGCCAAGATTGTTGGGAGACTTCTCGACGGCCGCGGCATAGCCCGCCTTGGCCTTGTCCAGCATCCGCTGGCGCATGTAGAAGTTGGCGAGCGACGTGTGGAACGCCGTGTTGTTGGGGTCCAGTTCGATGGCCTTCTTCAGGTTCGCCTCGGCATTCACGTTGTCCCTGTTCGCCTCGTGGATGCCGCCGAGCATGTTGTAGTAAATCGGGTTGGCGGGGGAGATTTTGACCTGCTGCTCCGCCCGCTCCAGGGCCTTCTTCGCGTCCTTCCGGCTCATGTGGTAAGCCACGATGAGCTGCAGGGCATCGGCGTGGTTGGGCTGCAGGGTCAGGGCCTTCTCCAGTTGCGCCAAAGCCTCTTGCTCCTTCTTCTGGACGAAGAGGACGCGGCCCATCTGCGTGTAGCCCACGGGGCTCCGCGGCGCGATCCGGATCACCTCCTCGTATGCCTTCGCCGCGGCCGGAAGGTTCCGCTTCGAGAGGTGGGTGTTGCCGAGGAGCATGTGCGCCTGCATGTTGTGCGGGTGATCCTTCAGCACCTCGTTGAGCTTTTCAATGGCCTGCGCATCGTTGCCCTCCCGCTGGCTGATCTGGGCCAGGAGGATTTTCGGCTCGTCCCACTTGGGGTTCAGCTTCACGGCCTCCGCCAGTTCGGCTTTCGCCTGCTGCGTGTTCCGCTTCCCCGAATGGGCCATGGCGGTCAGGTAGTGGGCCACGGCGGATTTCGGGTTGTCCTTCGCATAGGCCTGGAAGAGGTTCAGCGCCTCGTCGAACTCGTTCCGCGTCAGGAGGATCCTCCCCTTCAGGAGCATCGCCTCCTGGCTCTTCGGGTTGATCTTCTGGATGCTCTCCGTCAGCTTCATCCCCTCGTCATATTTTCTTTCCGCGATGTAGAACTCGGCCAGCCTCGCCAGGGCGGGAATGCTCTTGTCGTCCTTGTTGACCGCTTCCCTGAAGGTGGCTTCCGCCTGTTCCTTTTTGCCCCATGCGAGGTAGAAGTTCCCCAGGTGAATCCGGAGCGGCGCGTTCTTCGGGGCGATTTCCACCGCCTTGAGGAACTGCTTTTCCGCGTCCTCGGGCCTTCGGACGGCGGCATAGAAATTTCCCAGCGTCATGAAGGTATTCGGGTCGCTCGGGGCGATCTTCGTCGCCTCCGTGTACTCCTGCTCCGCCAGCTCCCTCTTGCCCGACCGCAGGTAGAACTCGGCCAACGCAAAACGCGCCTTCAGCGACTTCTCGTCGGCCCTGACGGCGGCCTTGAACATCTCCTCCGCCTTGGGCAGGTCCCGTTTCATGATGTAGAGGTTCGCCAGGTGGAGGTATGCCTCGAGCTTCTGATCGCCCTCGGCCGCCTTCCTGCTCTCCTCGATGGCGTCGTCCAGCTTCCTCTCCGTGAGCGCGATATTGCTGAGAAGCAGGTGTCCGCCGGAATTTTTGGCATCCTTGGCGAGGATCGCCTCGGCCTGCTCCTTTGCCTTCACGCGGTCTCCGGAGAGAAGGTAGAGACCTCCCAACTGGTTCCTGGCCTCCAGCATCTGGGGGTCGATCTCGACGGTTTTGAGGATCTCGCCGTACGCCTCGCGGAGCATTCCCATGCGGAGGTAGGAAAGGCCCAGCTTGTAATGGGCTTTCGCGTTGTTCGGATCGATCTGGACCACGTTCCTGTATTCGAGAATGGCCTCCTTCAGCTTGTTTTCCGTAAAATACTGCTCCCCCTTCTTCCAGTGCCGCTCCATCTTCTGTTCTTTCGTGCATCCCGTGAGCACAAGGGAAACGGCAAGAAAAAGCACGCAACAGGCATACAGCCAAACCCTCTTTTTCTCAGCAATCATCTTGACTCTCCTTTTTCGGCTGAAGTTGTGATCGGACAGGAAACGAACTTTTTCATCATAAAGAATTTCTGAAGCCTTTTCAAGGCAGAATCCGTTGCCTTCAATTATTACCCTCCCCGGCAAATTTTTCATGAGGCAACCGGGTCTGCCCGCCACGCGGCGCCCGGGCGCCCCCGGGATCCCCAGACCATCGGACCGGACGCAGCCGCGGACATTTGTTCGAAACGGACGAACCGGGGCAGTGCCGAACGGGAAGCAGCGCCACCGGACGCCCCGCGCGAAACCGGTCCACGGGGGGCACAGGGCCCGCCATTTCCGGCGATAAACACGTGCAAGCGGCGAAAATGACCGCTTATTTCTGGTGGAGATAAAAAACCGGCTTCAAAAATAGAAAAGAAAAAAAATATATACCATTGAAATTCATGCAATATTCTTTTAAAAGACCCGGCGTCGATGGAAAAACTCAAATCTGGCACTCTCCTTGCTATCACTGATTGTTGTGTCCCGCCACGCGGCGCCATGCCCGCGCCGGGACCGGCAGCGGCAACCCCGGAAGACCGTGGATGCGGGGAACCGAGAAAAAATTCTGTTCGAGAGTGTAATACAAAGTGATAGACAATTCAATTTTTATTTGATATATAAGAAAACTTCCGATAGTTTGGCTTCTTCGATTCATGCTTGAACAAAATCTGGTGAACAAGGAGCGTGGGATTATGAAAAAAGCACTGACCCGTTTTTTACTGATTGCCTTTGCGCTTTCCCTGGCAAGCGTTCCCCCTTCCTTTTCCGCGCAGGAAGGCAACCCGGCCGGTCCCGCGAACCGGTCGCAGGCGGAAGTGGCGGCCGACAGCGACAGTTACATCATCGGCCCCGAAGACGTGCTGCACATCTACGTGTGGCGAGAGGAAACCCTGACCAAGACCGTTCCCGTCCGCATCGACGGGAAGATCTCCCTCCCGCTGGTGGACGATGTCCAGGCGGCGGGAATCACGCCGCTTCAGCTGAAAAACAGGCTGGCCGACCTTCTGAAGGGTTTCGTGGACAACCCGACGGTGACGGTCACGGTGATGGAAGCCAACAGCTTCAAGGTCTACGTGTCCGGGGAGGTGAAAAACCCGGGAATCCACCGCATCCGCAGCGAGGTGACGCTGGTCAAGCTGATCTCCCTCGTGGGCGGGTTCACGGAGTGGGCGAACAAGCGGAAGATCCTGATCATTTCGCGTGAAAACGGAAAGGAAAAGAGGGTCACCGCCAACTACAACCGCATCATCGACGGCGATGAGCCGGATGTCGTCATCCGGCGCGGCGACGTGGTCGTCGTAAAGTGAAGGGGGGGCCGACCATGAAAACACACCGGATCATCTTCGCCGTCCTGACGACGCTCTTCATAAATTCGATGCCGGCGGCGTGGGCCGCGGATTTCCTTTCGCAGCTTCACCCCTACATCACCGTGAAAGAGGAGTACAACGACAACCTCAACCTGACCCGCGACAACAAGAAGGACGACTTCATCACGACGGTCCAGCCGGGTCTGAAATTCTCGAACATGGGCCCGACCCGCGGCGTCACGCTGGATGCCAACATCGGCTACGTCATGTACGCGCGGGAGACCGACTACAACTACTGGAGCGCCAACGGAAACCTGGACGTGAAATACATGACGCCGGAGCACATCAACTTCTACTTCAAGGACTCCTTCATCCGGTCCGACGACCCGAGGGAGCGGGAAATATTCTCCACTGAGGCAGACAACAAATATCTGCTTTCCACCCTGGTGGAGCGGTCGGTTTACTGGCGCAACGTCGCCGCGCCGACCATCGAGTACCAGTTCGGGCCCGAAGACCGCGTCGGCGTCAACTACCGGAACAACATCTACCGGGCCGAGAGCGACACCGGCCGGGACAGCACGGAGAACTACATCAATCCCTTCGTCTCCTACTGGTTCAACCGGCAAAACGGGGTCTACCTGGAATACGGCTACACGGACGGCGTTTTCGACGACTCGCCGGACCTCGAGGGGCACCGCTTCAGCGGCAGATACATTCACCGGTACAGCCCGAAATCCTCCGTCTTCGCGGAGTACGCCTACATGACCCGAAAATTCGAAGACGTTTCCGGTCCGGACAACGCGATCTACGCGGATCATTCGGACTACGACATCAACGAAGGCTCCATCGGGATCACACATGCCTTCACGCCGGCACTGACCGCGTCGGCACAGGCGGGCTACTTCGTGCAGAACCCGGAGACCGGGGAAAACGAGGACGGATTCTCCTACAAGGCGGAGCTGAAAAACACCGACGCCCGCACGACCTACCAGATCAGCGCGGAGGGAGGCTACCGGGAAGATTTCTTCACCTCGGAAAATCTGGGATTCACCAAATACCACCGGATCACGGGCTCGGCAAGGCACGCCCTGGACCGCAGGTTTTCCGTCGGATGCAGGGGCAGCGTCGAGTGGGCGGAATACCAGGATCCGGAACGGACGGACACGATCTGGGGCGTCGTCGGAACGGCCTCCTACCAGCCGCTTCGGTGGCTGACGCTCTCCCTGGAGCTCTCCCACAGGGAGAACCAGTCCGACCTCGAGATCGACGAATACAAGGAAAACAGGGCCATGCTCATGGTCACGGCAACCTACTAAAGCAAGGAGCATCCTTTCAATCATGATCAACCCCGCAAAAAGCTACACCCTGGACGAGTACATCGAGATCCTGCGACGCCGGATCTGGTACATCGTCATCCCCTTCGCGCTGATCGTGGCCGGCGCCTCGATCTACGCGTTTCTCGCCCCCCGGCAGTACAAGGCCAGCACGCTGGTGCTCGTGTCCCCGCAGCGGGTCCCGGAGGCCTACGTGCAGGCCACGGTCACATCGAGGGTGGAGGAGCGGCTGCAGTCCATTGCCCAGGAGGTCCTGAGCCGGACCCGCCTGGAGCAGATCATCGAGGAGTACAAGCTCTACGAGAAGCAGAAAAAGTCCCTCTCCAAGGAGGAGGTCGTGGAGCTGATGCGCAAAAACATCAAGGTCGAGCTGCCGACCAAGAAAGAGGAGAAGGGCTTTTTCTCGATCAGCTTCATCGGCCCGGACCCCAGGGTGGTGACCACCGTCGCCAACCGGCTGGCGTCGCTCTTCATCGAGGAGAACCTGAAGATCCGCGAGCAGCAGGCGGCAGGGACCACGGAGTTCCTGGGGGCCGAGCTGGCGCAGGCCAAGGTCAAGCTGGACGAGATGGAGGCGGCGGTCAGCCAGTACAAGATGCAGCACATGGGCCAGCTCCCGGAACAGCGGGACACCAATCTCAGAATCCTTGAGCAGCTCCAGGCCCAGTACCAGCGCGTCGGAGAAAACCTCCGGGCCGCGCAGGACCGGAAGCTGTTTATCCAGAGGCAGATGACGGAACTCGAACTGCCCATCGGCTCTTCGGGCGCGGGAACGTCGGGCATGCGGCTGCCGGCCGGATCGTCGCCGCTCCAGCAGGAAATGGCCGCCGCGCCGGCCGGTCAGCCTGCGGGGGGGACCTACGAGTCCCAGCAGGAGACGCTGGTCCGGGCCCTTGAAAACCTGCGGACGAAATACACGGAGAGCCACCCCGACGTCATCGCCGTCAAGAACAGGCTCGCCAACCTGGAGCGGAACAAGCAGACCTACGGGGTCAAGACGGACCCCCGCTACCGGGAACTCAAAAACCAGATGGCCATCACCGACATGCAGATCCGTCGGCTGGCCGACGAGGAGCGCGGCATCGCCGGCCAGATGGGCTCGTACCGGGCGAGGATCGAGCAGGCGCCGGCGCGGGAGCAGGAGATGGCCTCGCTGATGCGGGAGTACCAGAGCACGCGGGAGACCCACGAACGGCTGATGAAGAAGAGCCAGGAAGCCCAGCAGGCGGAGAACCTGGAAAAGAAGCAGAAGGGCGAGCAGTTCCGGGTCATCGACCCGGCCCGGCTGCCCGAGAAGCCCTTCTCGCCGGACATCCCGAAGATCCTGCTGATCAGCCTGCTGGCCGGCCTCGGCTGCGGCCTGGGCCTGGCCTTTGTCCGGGAGCAGATGGACCGGTCCTTCCACGATGCGGGCGACGTGGAGATCGCCCTCGGGCTTCGAGTCCTGGCGACGATACCCAAGATCGAGGAAAAAGCGGCATAGACATGTACGAGAAATTCTACGGATTCAGGGAACGGCCCTTTGAAATCACGCCGAACCCGAAGTTTGTCTACCTGAGCGAGGTCCACCAGGAGGCGCTGGCCTATCTCCAGTACGCGGTGCGGGAGGGGAAGGGCTTCAGCGTCATCACCGGGGAAGCGGGGACGGGGAAGACCACCCTCGTCCACATGCTGCTGAGCCGGCTGGACGGCAGCGTCCGGACCTGCTACATTTTCAACCCCATCCTGGACCGGGCGGACTTCCTCAACTACGTCTGCGACGACCTGGGCATCGAATCGGACGGAATGAAATCACGGGGGCAGAGCCTCACGGCCCTGCACAACTTCCTGCTCGACTGTTTCGCAAAAAACGAAAAGGTCTTTCTCATCATCGACGAAGCCCAGAGCATGGAGCGCGGCCTCCTGCAGGAGGTGCGCCTGCTGACGAACCTCGAAACATCGAAGAACAAGCTGCTCCACGTCATCCTGCTCGGGCAGCCCGAGCTGAACGACACATTGGAAGAGCCGCATTTCCGACCGCTCAAGCAGCGGATCGCCGTCCGCTACCACCTGCGCCACCTCAACCTCAAGGAAACGAGGGAATACATCCTCTACCGGCTCAAGCGGGCCGGAACGCGGGACATCGCCACTTTCGACAGCGGGGCCATCCAGGAGGTTTACCGCTATTCGAAGGGCATCCCGCGCCTGATCAACATCGTGTGCGACAACGCGCTGCTGACGGGCTTTGCAAAGGAGCAGAACCGGATCGGGAAAAACATCATCCGGGACGTTGCCAAAGAACTGGAAGGCCCGGGAAAGACCGCGGGGAAAAGGACCGGCTCCGGCCTGATTTCCTTCCTCCCCCTGCTCCTCATGATTCTTCTGATCTACGGCCTGGGACTGCTTTTCATGCAGCGGTGAGGATGGCGGAAAAGGAAACCGGAACAATGCCGGTTCCAGGCAAAACAAGAGCGCAAGACGGCAAGAATGAAAAATGCGTTCTTTCCGAATTTCAAACACGACAGGGAGATGACCGAAGATGGGCAAGATGTACGAAGCACTGCAGAAGGTGGAACGGGAGAAATTCGGGGAGCCGGTCGAGACAACCGTGAAGACCACGCCGGACGAGCTCGTTCTGGACGACAAGCTCGTCTCTTTCTTCGCTCCCTCGTCCATGGTGGCGGAGCAGTTCCGAAGGCTGAGGGCGCAAATCATCAAACCCGGGCTGAACCACTCCCCGAAGACGATCCTCGTGACCAGCACGATGGCCGGCGAGGGGAAAAGCCTGATCGCCATCAACCTGGCCATCACCCTGGCCATCGACCTGCAAAGCCACGCCCTGCTGGTCGACTGCGACCTGCGCAACCCCACCCTGTCCCGGTTTTTCGGCCTGCAATCCGAGAAGGGCCTGTCCGACTACCTCCTGGGGGAGGCGGCCATGTCGGACCTCCTGATCAAGACCTCGGTGGACAAGCTGACCATCCTGTCCGGAGGCAACTCGCAGGAAAACCCCGTCGAACTGATCGGGTCGAACCGGATGAAAGACTTCATCCAGGACATGTCAGCCCGGTACGATGACCGCTACATCATCCTGGATTCCTCGCCTCTCCTGGCGACGACGGAACCGAGCGTCCTGGCCGAGATGGTGGACGGGATCATTCTCGTCGTGAAGTCGGGCGAAACCCCGCGTGAATCCGTTTATCAGGCGCTCAAGCTGTTGAAAAAAGAGAAGATCCTGGGCGTCGTGTTGAACAGCACGGAATTCAAGACCCAGGCGCTGATCCAGCGGTATTTCGGGACCAACCGCTACTATTACGATTACCACTACAGCCGGAAGCACACCGAACTCACCCGGTGGGAAAAGGCCAAGGCCGCCGCCGGAGACGTGAAAACGATGCTGGGCAGGCTCGTGCCGGGGAAGAGGCAGGATCACTGAAGCCACTTTGGGCTTGATTAAAACACGAAAGTTGTATAACGAAACCGGTGACCGATTTCGCCGTCAGCGGAAGCGGGAACCGTACAGCCTGTCACCCCCGGGAACAGGGGGTTCGTGAAGCAGGCACCGAACGGAATCCGGGCAGCCCACGAGTCGGCGCGATCGGCCGGCACCTGACCATGAACATACCGATGCTGAAAAAGGATGGCGCCGCGGCAAACGCGGGGGAAGATTCAAAGGCAGGGGCTGTGGAAGCCGCCGACGAAGATTACACCTTCTACGGCCAATCCCATTTCCAGCACATGCTTCGCGTGGAGCGCAAGCGGACGGAGCGGTCCAGAAGGCCCTTCCTCCTCCTGCTGCTCGACATCACCGGCCTCATGTCCCTGGACAACCACCGGGAGATCCTCGACCGGATGAAAGCCGTCCTTGCCGCATCCCTGCGGGAGGTGGACATCCGGGGCTGGTACGACGACCGCAAAACCATCGGCGTCATCTTCACGGAGATGGGGCCCGTTGACGTGAACACGATCGAGCGGCTCATCCACAAGATCTACGGTCGCATCTGCCAGGGGCTGGATCCCGAGTGGGTGAAAAAGATGCGGATTTCCTTTCATATCTACCCGGAGACGAGCGGAGACATCTCGATCAAAGCGCCCTTCGACGTCAGCCTCTATCCCGATCTCATGAAGCCGGACCTGGAGCGGCGGATCTCCCTGACGGCGAAAAGCGCGATCGATTTTCTCGGGAGCGCGTCGGCCCTGGTCCTTTTGTCGCCCCTCTTTCTCATCATCGCGGCGGCCATCACGTGCACCTCCGAGGGGCCGGTCTTCTTCCGGCAGGAAAGGATGGGCCTGAACGGCAGGATCTTCTCCCTTTTGAAATTCAGGTCCATGCACACCGGCAGCGACCCCCGCAAGCACCGGGAATACATCACGAAATACATCGGCGCACAGCAGAACGCCGCCGTCGAGCCGGGCGTCTTCAAGCTGACGGACGATCCCCGCATCACGGCGGTCGGGAAATTCCTGCGGAAGACCAGCCTCGACGAGCTTCCGCAGTTCATCAACGTGCTGAAGGGGGAGATGTCGCTGGTGGGGCCGCGCCCGCCCATCCCCTACGAGTGCGACCTCTACGACATCTGGCACAAGAGCAGGCTCCTGTCGTGCAAACCCGGGATCACCGGGCTCTGGCAGGTCACGGGCCGGAGCCGGACGACCTTCGACGAGATGGTGCGGCTGGACCTCAAGTACATCCGCGAGTGGAACCTTTGGCTGGACCTCAAGATTCTGTTCATGACGCCGAAGGCGGTGTTCGGCGGCAAGGGCGCTTATTAATACAAGGAGACCAACATTATGCTTCGCATGGGCATTATCGGTTACGGCTACTGGGGCCCGAACATCGTGAGAAACTTCAGCACGGCCAACGGCTCCCAGGTCGCCATGGTCTGCGACATGAACCAGCAGTCGCTCAAGAAGGTCAAGAAAACCTACCCCCAGGTCCGGGTCACCACGAACAGCGATGAACTGATCAAGGACCCGGACGTGGACGCCATCGCCATCGCCACGCCGGTCTTCACCCACCACGAGCTTGCCAAGAAGGCCCTGAACGAGGGCAAGAGCGTTTTCATGGAGAAGCCCTTCACGCACACCATCGCCGAGGCGGAGGAACTCATCGAACTGGCCGAGAAGAATAAGCTCAAGCTCATGGTGGACCACACCTTCCTCTACACCGGCGCCGTCCGGAAGATCCGGCAGCTCGTCGAGGACAACGTCCTGGGGGATCTGTTCTACTTCGACTCCATGCGCATCAACCTGGGACTCTTCCAGCACGACGTGAACGTCGTCTGGGACCTGGCGCCGCACGACATTGCCATCATGGACTACGTGATCGGGGAAAGGCCGCAGGCCGTCGTGGCCACGGGGTCGGGGCACTTCGGCCGGGGACTGGAGGACATCGCCTACCTGACCTTCTACTACAACCGCAACACCATCGCCCACATCAATGTCAACTGGCTCTCGCCGGTGAAGGTGCGCACGACGCTCATCGGCGGGCAGAAAAAGATGCTGGTCTGGAACGACCTGGAACCGGACGAAAAGATCAAGATCTACGACAAGGGCGTGCAGGTCCGGTCGAAGGAGGGAAAGTACAACCTCCTGGTCGACTACCGCTCCGGGGACATGTGGGCCCCGAAAATCGAGCAGACCGAGGCACTCAAGCTGATCGCCGAGAAGTTCGTGGAATACGTGGAGAACGGGGGGACCGTCGTGAACGACGGCATCGCGGGCCTCAATGTCGTCAAGATGCTGGTGGCGGCCAACGAATCGCTCCGGAACAAGGGGGAAACGGTCTACCTGTGAACTACCTCTGCATCTCCGAGGACGTCCGTCTGGGCAAAGACGTCCGGCTCGCGAAGTTCATCAACCTCTACGGCTGCGCAATCGGCGACAACACCAGGATCGGAACCTTTGTCGAGGTCCAGAAAAACGCCGTCATCGGCCGGAACTGCAAGATCTCCAGCCACACCTTCATCTGCGAGGGCGTGACCATCGAGGACGACGTCTTCATCGGCCACGGCGTCACCTTCGTCAACGACACCTACCCCCGGGCGACCGCGGCGGACGGGAAGCTGCAGACCGAGGCCGACTGGACCGTGGAACCCACGCTGGTGAAGAAAGGGTCCTCCATCGGCTCCGGCGCAACGATCCTGGCCAACGTCACCATCGGCGAGCGGGCGATCGTCGGCGCCGGCAGCGTCGTCACGAAGGACGTCCCGCCCGGGGCGATCGTCGCGGGCAATCCTGCAAAAATTAAAAGACAGGTGCAAGGTTAAATTCCTTGAACCTTGTTCCTTGAACCTATTTTTTCGGAGAAAAAATAATGAACGTGCCTTTTTTGGATCTGAAAGCCCAGTACCGCACCATCCGGGATGAAATCCACGCCGCCATCGGCGAGGTCATGGAGAACACCGCCTTCGCCGGCGGTCCCTTCGTCGCGAAATTCGAAAAGGACTTTGCCGCGTTCTGCGGCTGCAAACACGCCGTCGGCGTCGGGAACGGCACGGACGCCCTCTGGCTCAGCCTGATCGCACTGGGCATCGGCCCGGGCGACGAGGTCGTCACCGTCCCCAACACCTTCATCGCCACGGCGGAAGCGATCACCTGGTGCGGCGCGAAGCCCGTCTTCGCGGACATCGACGAGCGGACGAACAACAT
>CAYWTL010000040.1:0-22386 GCA_964460245.1 uncultured Syntrophaceae bacterium
AACCGGTGGCCGGCTTCATGACGTTCTGGGTGGTTGCCGACGAGGTCCAGCTTCACAACATGGCCGTCCGGAAGGACCTGCGGAGAAGAGGCATCGCCTCGCGGCTCTTTTCGGCCATGATCCGGGAGGGGCTGGATCGGGGAGCCGAAACGGGCACGCTGGAAGTCCGGCAGGCGAATGACCCGGCCAGAAAACTGTACGAGAAGTTCGGCTGGCGGGTTACGGCCCGCCGGCCGTCCTACTATTCCGATACCGGGGAGGATGCCCTGATCCTGTCCGCCGAACTGAAATCCTGTTTCGAGGTGCCGCGTCATGCCTGAAAAAAAGGCGCTGCTGGACGGCCGGGTGATTTCCAACCGGGAGATCGCAAAGGGGCATTTGGTGATGACGATCCGTCTGCCCCGGACCTTCGGCGAACCGCTGCCGGGACAATTCGTCATGGTCCGGCCGAAAGAGAGCGGTGAGCGGCTGCTGGGAAGACCCTTCAGTGTCTACGGCTTTCATCCCGGCCGCAAAAGCGCGACCGTCGAATTCCTCTACCGGGTTGCCGGAGAGGGTACCCGTGCGCTGTCGCTTCTTCGGCGCGGCGACATGTTGAAAATTCTCGGTCCACTCGGGCGCCCCTTCGAAGTGTCGCGGCATCGCAGCAACATCGTGCTGGTCGCCGGCGGGATCGGCATTGCCCCGATCCGTTTTCTCCTGGAACATCTGCGGAAAGCTGCCGCTGAAGAGCGTCCGGGAATCAGCCTCTATGCGGGCGCGAAAACGGCGGACGAACTCTTCGGGCTTGAAGATCTGGAGACTTGCTGCCGGGAAGTCCATGTCTGCACGGACGACTGCAGCATGGGGCGCCACGGCCTCGTCACGGAGCCGCTGGCGGAAAATCTGTCGTCCTTTCCGTTGGACGACACGGCGATCTACGCTTGCGGGCCGGCCGGCATGATCCGGGAACTCGCCGCGCTGCTTCGGGCTCATCCCGTTCCATGCCAGGTGTCGCTGGAGGAGCGGATGGCCTGCGGGGTCGGGGCATGCCTGGGCTGCGCCGTTGCGGTGCGGGGACCGGACGGCGGCAGGCAGTACCGGAGGGTGTGCCGGGAAGGGCCCGTTTTCGACATTCGCGATATCCTCTGGGATGCGGAAAGCGAGGATGCATGAGGAACGATCCGGTCCGGAGAAGGATGGCCGTTTCCATCGGCGGCCTGACGCTGAAAAATCCGGTCATGACGGCTTCGGGGACCTTCGGGTACGGCGAGGAGTACGCGCCCTACGTCGATCTGAACCGTCTGGGCGCCGTCGTGGTGAAGGGGCTCTCCCTGGAGCCCCGGGCGGGGAATCCGCCGCCCCGGATCATGGAGACACCCTGCGGCATGCTCAACGCCGTCGGGCTACAGAACATCGGGGTGAAGGCTTTCATTCGGGAGAAACTTCCGTTCCTTCGCGATCATGATGTGGCGGTGGTCGCGAACATATTCGGGGAATCCGTCGCGGAATACGCCGGCGTTGCGGAACTGCTCAGCCGGGCGGACGGTGTGCACGCCCTGGAAGTCAACATCTCGTGCCCCAACGTGAAAAGGGGAGGCGTCGCCTTCGGGACGGATCCGGACATGGCGGCGGAAGTCACCCGGGCGGTCAAGGCCGCCACGGGCCTTCCGGTGATCGTCAAGCTGACGCCCAATGTGACGGACATAGCCGCGATCGCCGCCGCCGTAGAGGCCGAGGGCGCGGATGCCGTCTCCCTGATCAACACCCTGACCGGGATGTCCGTGGACATCGAGCTGCGGGTCCCGCATCTCCGGAACGTTACCGGGGGGCTGTCCGGACCGGCCATCCGGCCGGTCGCCCTGAGGATGGTCTGGCAGGCGGTGCGGCGGGTATCCATACCCGTAATCGGCCTGGGCGGCATCATGACCGCCGGGGACGCCCTCGAGTTTCTCATTGCCGGCGCCAGGGCCGTCCAGGTCGGAACGGCCCTGTTCGTTCAGCCCCGCGCCTGCGAGGAAGTCCTGGCCGGGATCGAGGCATACCTGGAAAGGCACGGCATCGAAGACGTCAATGATGTGATCGGCTCCCTGAAAATCGAAGGCTTGCCCTGAAAATCCTGAAAGGAGCGATTTCGGTATGGGAAATGCGGAGATTATCGCGAAGGGAGTCTATCTGATCGGCGGTCCGAACATCTCGCGATCCGATGACGCGACGGTTTTCATCATCGATTTCGACGGGGAACTGGTCATGATCGATGCCGGCGCGGGCCGCAGCTCACGCATCCTCGAGCAGAACATTCGGGACCAGGGGCTCGATCCGAAGGCCGTCACGACCCTGATCCTGACCCACTGCCACATCGACCACATCGGCTCGGCGCCCTATTTCCGGGACAATTTCGGGTGCCGTCTTCTGATCCACGACCTGGACGCCGATGCCGTGGAAGCAGGCGATCCGGTCCGCACGGCGGCCAACTGGTACGAGACCGCCTTCCCGCCGACCCGGATCGACCGCAGGCTTCAGGGCGATCAGGAGACCCTGACCTTCGGAAAAGAGGCGCTACACTGTCTGCACACGCCGGGCCATACTCCGGGCTCCATTGCCGTTTACCTGGACCGGGACGGCCAGCGGATCCTCTTCGGGCAGGACATTCACGGCCCCTTCCTTTCCAGCTTCGATTCCAACATCGAACATTGGAAGGCGTCGATGCAAAGGCTGCTGGACCTGCGGGCGGACATCCTCTGCGAGGGCCATTTCGGGATCTTCCAGCCTGCGGAGCGGGTGGGACAGTACATTCGAAAATACCTGAGGCAGTATTGAAAGCGCCGGACCGAAAGTATGCCCTGAAGATCGATGCGCCGGACCGTCGGGCGACGTTCTCCTTTTCGGGCCGGATCGATCTGGAAGCGGCGGAGGGCCTGAACGCCGAACTGGATGGTTTCTGGCGGAGCGGCCGACCGAAGGAGATCGCGGCCGATTTGTCCGGCGTGACCTTCCTGGACAGCGCCGGCGCCCTGCTGCTCCTGCTGCAGGAGGAAAAGGCGAAGGCAGGCGGCATCCCCTTCCGGTATCTGAACCGTTCGGAGGCATTCCGGGGGATTATGGGCCTCGTGGACATGGAGGCCCTTCGCGTGCCGCCGCTGATACCCGCGGAGAAGCGAAGCATGTGGTCCGATCTGGCGGTCGGAGCCGCCCGGCGGACTTTTGCGGATTTCATCGAAGTGATGAGCTTCGTCGGGGAACTCCTGACCGCCTTGGCCCACGCGGTCCTTCATCCCCTTTCCGTCCGCTGGAACGCCGTCCTCTTTTACATGAAGCGGGTCGGTGTGGACGGCTTCCCCATCGTGACCCTGATCAGCCTGCTGGTCGGCGTCATCATCGCTTTCATGTCGTCGCTGCAGTTGCGGCAATTCGGGGCCGTCACCTATGTCGCCTCTCTGGTGGGGTTTGCCATGGTCCGGGAACTAGCTCCCCTGATGACGGCCATCATCGTGGCGGGCAGGTCCGGATCCGCATTCTGCGCCGAGATCGGTTCAATGATCATCAACGAGGAGGTGGATGCGCTGACCACCATGGGATTCGATCCAGTCCGATTTCTCGCCGTCCCCAAGGTCCTGGCCTCCGTCCTGGTCGTTCCCATCCTCACCGTATACGCCGCGTTTTTCGGTATCGTCGGCGGTCTGATCATCGGCGTGGTCGGGCTGGACCTGACCGCCTACAGTTTCATGAAACAGAGCATGACCAGCTTCAAGGTGTTCGATGTGGTGTCCAGTCTCGTCAAGTCCACTGTCTTTGCCGTGCTGATTTCCAGCATCGCCTGCCAGCGCGGATTTCAGGTCCGCGGCGGCGCGGAGGCAGTCGGCGCGGCGACCACGTCCGCCGTGGTTTCCGGCATATTCCTGATTGTCGTGGCAAACTCGGCTTTTGCCGTGGTTCTGTATTATATGCACCATTAGCGGGGAATCGCTATGGAAAGAACGGACACAGAGGCCGTGATCGTCGTGGAAGGCCTGGCCATGCGCTTCGGCGGCAATGTCATCTTCGAGGATGTCAGCTTCGAGGTGCGCCGCGGGGAAATCTTCGTCATCGTCGGCGGCAGCGGCTGCGGGAAGTCGACCCTCCTGAAGAACATGATCGGCCTTTACAGGCCCGTGGCGGGCAGGATCCGGGTCGAAGGTGTGGACATCACTTCGGCCGGCGAGGAAGAAATGGGCCGATTCCGTCGGCGGATCGGGGTTCTCTTTCAGGCGGGGGCGCTCATCGGGTCCATGAGCTTGGGGGAGAATGTGGCCCTGCCGCTCATGGAGCAGCGGAAACTGCCTTCCGACATGGCCGGCCGCGTGGTCCGGATGAAGCTCGGAATGGTCGGCCTGGCCGGATACGAGAACCACCTGCCGCTGGAATTGTCCGGGGGCATGAAGAAGCGGGCGGGCCTAGCGCGCGCCATGGCCCTGGATCCGACCATCCTCTTTTTCGACGAGCCCAACACGGGCCTGGACCCCGTCACATCGGCCGGGCTGGATGTGACCATTCAGGCGATCAACCGGGGGATGGGAACGACGATGGTCATGGTTTCCCATGACCTGGCCTCCATCTTGAGCGTGGCCCACCGGGTGATCATGCTGGACAAGAGCCGGAAGGGAATCATCGCGGAGGGCAATCCGCTGGAACTGAAGGAGCATTCGAGGGATCCGAAGGTGCTTGGCTTCTTCAACCGGTCCCTCGAAAGCCTGGAATCATAGGAGCATCACATGGCAGAGAAACCGTCCAAATTCATGATCGGCTTCTTCGTCACGGCGGGCATCTTCCTCGCCGTAGCGACCATTGTCTGGCTGGGCGCTTCGAACCATTTCCAGAAAGGTGCGCTCGTGGTCACCTATTTCGATGAGTCCGTTCAGGGGCTTTCCGTGGACTCCAGTGTGAAGTATCGGGGGGTGAACATCGGCACGGTCCGGGAGATCCGCGTCGCGCCGGACAACCGTCTGGTCGAGGTCGTCATGAAAATTTCCCTGAAAACGGACGTGCGGAAGAATGTTACGGCCAGGCTGAGGTCGGCCGGCCTGACGGGAGTCGCCTACATCGAGTTGGACCGGACGACGGACGAGTGGGCGGAACTGGCCCCCCGGATCGATTTCCCGACGCCCCACCCGGTGATCCTTTCGCGACCGTCGGACGCCAAGCACATCCTGACCATGCTGGACAAGATCATCACGGAGGTGAACCGGATCGACCTTCGGAGCATGCTTCAGGGTGTGAACGCTATCACCCGGGGGATCGACCGGTACGTCAACGGTCCGGAAATGAAGAGCATCGTCATCAACCTGGATTCCGCCACGGCCCGTCTCGATCGCACGATCCGCAGGGTCGATGCCGTGACGGCGGAGGGAGGGCTGGAAAATCTTCTCGGCGAGGCCCGGGGGGCGCTCGTCGACACGCGCGCCCTCGTCGGCAGGATCAAGGAGGATCTGGACCGGATGAAGCTTGCCGATTCGGCGGCAAGCGCCAACCGGATGGTCGCCGGCCTGGACCGGGATGTCCGGGAGATCACGCGGGACCTGAAGGCCACGGGCGACAATCTCCAGCGGGTCTCGGAAAACCTGGACATCCTGGCCGAGAAATTGCGGGATGACCCGTCGGAACTGCTCTTCAGCAGGCCGCCGCCGGTGTCCACCCGGGAAAGGTCGAGTAAGGAGGCAGGCCAGCCATGAAAACAGTCATGAAGACCATGATCGCGGTTTTGACGGCCGCGCTTCTTGCAGGCTGCGCGCTGGGTGGCGGGAAGCCCGCCGTGAGGATCGAACAGTACGCGCTGGAATACGCCCCCCCTGTGCAGCGGGATCGGGTCCCTGCCGGTGCAGCGATCCGGGTCGACCGCTTTTCCGTCGCGCAGATCTTCAAC
The DNA here is from genome assembly GCA_964460245.1 of uncultured Syntrophaceae bacterium. Lineage (GTDB taxonomy): Bacteria > Desulfobacterota > Syntrophia > Syntrophales > Fen-1087 > JAXDBM01. The sequence continues at coordinate 5,879 of CAYWTL010000040.1, forward strand.
AGCGCCAAGATCGTCTACCGGGCGAAGCCCTACAGCTTCGATGACTATGCCTATCACCGCTGGCGCGCCAATCCCGGCGACATGATCGGCGACAGTCTTTTGCGGGATTTGAGGCACTCCGGACTGTTCCGGTCGGTCTTTTCCTACCGCGACATGGAGAACATTCCGCTCGTTTTGAAGGGCGGAGTCGGCGAGTTTTTCGAGTCGGACGAGGGCGACGGGCGCAGGGCCGTGCTTTCCATGCATCTGATGCTCGTGGACCTGTCCGCGCGCGAGCCGGGGGACCGCGTCGTCTTCCAGAAAAATTACCGCTACGAGGAGCCGGTTGCGGAAAAGACGGTGCCTGGCTTCGTCCGGGCCATGAGCCGGGCCGTGGAAAAGCTGTCTGAACAGGCCGTCGGGGACCTGCACCAAGCAGTCGGGGACAGGCCGCAAAGGGAATAGACGGATCCGCTTCGCGTCCGGTTTTCAAAAGGCCCGGCTAAAACTTGAAGTTGCCGAAATTCGATTCTCGGACCGGCTGCAGGAGCGAGACCTCGAAGGCCAGGGCCAGGGCGTCGCGGCAGTCCTTCAGCGGCAGCGTTCCGTCGTTGAAAAGGCGGGATTCCATGTAGAAGGGATGGGCCTCCCGGTTGTATTTGTCGATCATCATCTTCCGGAAGCTGGCCGCCGCCTCCTCATCCATCTCCTGTCCTCTCTTCTTCCGGTTGACCCGCTCCAGGCTCGTGAGGATGAAGCCCGCCGTATCCCCGGACATGACGGACGTGCGCGCCCGCATGGTGGCGAAGATGAACAGGGGGTCGAAGCTGCGACCGCACATGCCGAAGTTGGCCGCGCCGTGGTCCGGTCCGATGACCCACTGGATCCGGGGAACTTCCGCGCAGGCGCAGGCCCGGACCATGCCGGAACCGTACTTTCCGATGCCGGCATATTCCTCGGCGGTGCCCACCATGTAGCCCGGAGAGTTCTGGATGTAGAGGATGGGGATCTTCATCGTGCAGCAGCGGATGACCCACTCGATGGCTTTCCGGGCGGAATCGACAAAGATAACCCCGTTGTTGTTGCTGGCGATAATCCCCACGGGGATCCCCTTGAGAAAGATTTTCCCGCAGACGATGTTGTCGCCCCGGCCGGGGTTGTAGTTGCGTTTGTATTCGCTGAAGTAGCTGTCGTCGGCAATGGCTGCGAGGACCTCCCGCACGTTGATTCCCTTGGAAGTTTCCTTCGGCAGGACCCGGTAGAGATGGTCGGCAGGAACTTTCGGGTCGGCAGGCTTGCGGCGGTCGATGTACAGGGTCTGCTTCGGATCGAATGCCAGCAGTTCACGCAGTTTGTCGATACCCTCGTCCTGGGATTTCACAAAGTGGTCAGCCCCGCCGGAGATTTGGGTGTGAACCTTTGCGCCTCCCAAGTCTTCCATGGAAACGGTCTCACCGATGGCCGACTTCACCATGGGCGGACCGCCGAGGAAGGAATAGGACATCCCCTCTATCATGATGGATTCGCAGGCCAGGTAAACGATGTAAGCCCCGCCTGCCGTGTTCCCCCCTGTGCTCAGGGTATACTGCTTCAGTCCCTTGGCTGACATCCGGGTCATGTTGTAGAAAAAGTGACCAAACTGGTTCCGCCCCGGGAAGATCCCAACTTGGAGGGGAAGATAGGCGCCCGCAGAGTCGGCGATATAGACGAAGTTCAGGCCGCACTTCTCGGCAACCTCTTGGGCCCGGAGATGCTTCTTGCAGCTGATGGGGTAGTAGGCGCCGGCGGTTACGCGGCTGTCGTTGGCAAGCATCATGACCCAGTTGCCGTGGATCCTGCCGATCCCCGTCACGAGGCCCGCGGACGGGACGTCCTCGACGCCCTCATAGCCGATGCCGAACCCCGCCCCCCGGCTCAATTCGAAAAACTCCGTCCCCGGATCGATGAGCTGCCGGATGAGCTGTCGCGGCGGCTTCTTGCCCTGTTTGGCCAGGCGCTGGTTCTGGACATCGCCTCCCGGGTTGTAGGCCTTTTCCCAGAGTTCGCAGATCTTCTGCTCTTCTGCCAGCCAGTGCCGGCGATTCTCCTCGTACTCCGCTTCCTTTTTCTGAGCCCGGGACATCTTCTTTTCCGGTTGATCGGCCATTGATTTATCTCCTTTCTGTCTTTGTCCGTATCATGGAGGGTGATGTTGTCTTCGTCCGCCCACAACGTTTATTGGGGTTTCTTCCCGCAGAACAGCTTCATCACGAAGGAAACCACCGTCTCCCCCTTCTGGTTTTTGATCTGGTTGCGGATGGCGAGGATCCCCTTCTCGCTGCCCTTGTGCGTGATCCCCACAACCTGCACTTCACAGTGGATGGTGTCGCCGATCCGGGTGGGAGCCGTGAAGCGCACTTCCTCCATGCCGTAAAAGGCGATGAACGACTTCGGCAGGTAGCTCGAATGAGGCCCCAGCCGGAAGGGCAGTGCCATGCCGATGCTGAGCGTGAGCATTCCATGGGCGATCCGCCCCTGGAAGGGCGTCCCGGCGGCGTATTCCACGTCGGTGTGGAGGGGATGCCAGTCGCCGGTGAGCGCGGCAAAATTCACGATATCCGCCTCGGTGATCGTCCTGGCCGGTGAAATCATCTTCTCGCCCAGGACATAATCGTCCAGATAAGCATACTCTTTTGACATCGTTTTCTCCTTGATTCATGGGTGCATGATTTCTTCCGCCGCCGCGCGGCAAAAATGACACCGGGAATTACCGGACGGGACGACATTACGCGAATACAATCGCGCAAAGACCGGTTCCTGTCTGTCGGGGAACCTTGACAGCTTATGAGGGGGAAGCCGGAAAAGACAGACGGCAGCGGGATTATTCGATGGAAATGAGACCCTGCTGGATGGCAAACTTGATGAGGCCGGGTATGTCTTTGATGCCTAGTTTCTGCATCATCCGGCTCCGGTAGGTTTCGATGGTTTTGACGGACAGAAACAGCTTACCGGCGATCTCAGCGCTGGTCTTGCCCTCGACGACCAGTTGCAGAACCTCCCGTTCTCGCCGGCTGAGAACGGAGAGGGGGTCCCGGAAGCCTTCTTCCTGCTTCAGGAACGCGCCGACGACCTGATCCGAAACCTTGGCGCTCAGATAGCGATGGCCGGAGCGGACGGCATGAATCGCCTGGATCAGCTCGCGTCCGGCGGATTCCTTGAAAAGATAACCCCGTGCGCCTGCGTGCAGGGCCCGCAGAATGGCTTCTGAGGAGGACTGCATGGAAAGGATGATGACCCGGCTTGCCGGGCATTCCCGGCAGATTCGATCCGTGGCCTCGATCCCGTTCATATCGGCCATCAGGATGTCCATGATCACGATGTCCGGTTGAAGTTTTCGGACCGCTTTCACCGCATCCCGTCCGTTCGAGGCTTCTCCGGCGATGATGAAATCGCCGTGCGCTTCCAGCAGATACCGAAGGCCGTCGCGGACGATCGTGTGATCGTCGGCCAGAAAGACCGAGATGCTCATAACGGAACCTCGACGGTCACGCAGGTTCCCTTCCCGGTCGCCGATTCGACCCGAAAGCGGCCGCCGATCGCATCGGCCCGTTCGGCCATCGTCATGAGCCCCCATCCGCCCCGTTCGTCCGCCTTCGGCGCCAGCGACGGTTCAAAGCCGACCCCGTCGTCGGAAATCACGAGCCGCAGCATCCCGTTGCGGACGCCGAGCGTAATTCGCGCGGAACTGGCCCGGGCATGCTTGCCGATGTTGGTGAGGACTTCCTGCGCGATGCGAAACAGGTTGTTTTCGATGTCCGGCGTCGGCCGCGGCTGAATCTCCTCCCCCTCCACGAACACCTCCACGCCGGTTCTCATGGCGAAACGTTCGCCGTACCAGCCGATGGAGGCGGCTAACCCGAGGAGATCCATGTCCGGGGGGCGCAAATCCCCCATCAGGCCGCGGGTGAACTCCGTGATCTCCTCCACCAGGTCCATCGAATCCTCCAGCCGCCTCCGCAGCGCATCCGTTCCCGTGGCCGAGAGCGTCGATCTGACGATGCTCAGGTTGATTCCCACCACTGTGAGATTTTGACCCACCTGATCGTGGAGTTCCCGGGCGATCCGTTTTCTTTCCGATTCCTCGGCTTCCGAAAGTTTTGCGGAGAGGATCCGGAGTTGTCGGCTCTGATGTTTCAGCGTTTCCTCCGCCCGTCTCCGCTCCGCGATGTCCCGGCCGATGCCGAAGCGGCCGATGGCCCGCCCCGCGGGATCATACCGGGTCGTCACCATGAACTCGACGGGGATGCGATCGCCGTTTCGGTGCAGCAGGTCCGCCTCATAGGGAGGGGTGTCTTCACCGCGGATCCCCTTCTTGAAGCGGCGAATCGTGGCCTCGACGTATTCCGGGGCGACCAGAAATGTGAAGGGCTGCCCGATCAGGTCTCGAAGGGAATAGCCCGTTACGCGTTCGAATTGCGGGTTGACGTAGGTGTAGGCCCCCTTTTCGCTGACGATAAAGATGAGGTCGCGCGTGGACTCGACAAGATTCCGGTATTTCTCTTCGCTTTCCCGCCGGGCCGCCTCAGCCTTTTCCAGTCGTGCGATCTTGCGGCGAAGCGTTTCGATCTCCCCGATCAGATGCTGCCCGGTCCGGGTCGTTCCGATATCCTTGTTTGCCGATGCCCGTTTTTTCATTTTCTGCAATGGCCCTTTTCCGCATCGCCGTTTCCCGGTTAAAGGCCGGTGATTCCTGGACGCCCGATTTCGTTTCACGCAAATGAAATTCCGCCGGTCACTTCGCGATTCAAGGGCCGGCAGGGCACCGCGTTCAGGGATGAAAGCCTATCACAGCATCCTTTCGATCTCGCGCTTTTTTTCGTCGAGCCGCTTTTTCGAGACGGGGTGCGGGGTCTTGAGCTCCTGGGCGAAGAGGGAGACCTTGTACTCCTCGACCAGCCAGCGGAAGGATTCAAGGGACTGCCTCTTTTCCCCGGATGTGCGGGCCGTCAGGCCGCCAAGGCTGTCTCGAAGAAAATCCTCGTAGGGCCGGATCTCGGCGGCTCTCGCGCGATCTTTCTCCAGGTGGAGGAGGCCCCGCTCTGCACGGATCGTCAGGGCTTTCAGATAGCGGGCGACATGACCCAGCCGTTCCGCATCGTACCGAAGAAGAAAGTCCGGCGGTGTCAGAAGCTCCATCTCCCGTTTCAGGGAGACGAGAAATTGAAGTCCCGGCCGGTTGAACCGGTTGGATGCCTCGAAGAACCGCAGGTTCACCGCAGTCTCGTGGCACGCCATCAGGAACGGCTTGATTTCCAGGAGGAGGTCGCGGCCGCGCGGAAGGATCCGTGACGCGGCTGCGGCCGCATGATCCCGAAAAGCCTCCGGTGTCCGGACGGGAACGGCGAAGAGATCCCGGCATGCCTTCTCGAAAAGCCGGCTTTCGAAGACCTTCTGGCCGCCGACCGCGCCGGCCCACACCTTCATGTCCCCGGAAAGGGCCAGCGCCTTGCGGAGATGCTTCAGCTCCGTCTGGAAACGCATCGTGCACAGTGCCGTGACGCCGTTCAGGTGAGCTGTCGCCGCCTCCCCCCGGTCCGCGAACAGGCGGACGTTGACGCGCTCCCCGGCGGCTTCGAGCCCGGGGTAGGCAACGCCATGAATCGCTCCGCGGCATTCCAGGGCGACCTCCTCCGGAATCTCGCCGAAGTCCCACTGCGTCACCCCTTCCCGTTCCCAGAGTTTCCGGGCCCGGCTGAAGGCGGCCGATTCGTCGGCTTCCGATGCGCTGTCCCGAAACTTCTCCAGATCGCGGCCCGATGCCACTTCCTTTCCTCCGGCGTCCACGATCGCGTAGCGCATCCGCAGGTGGTCCGGCAGCCTGTCCGCCGCCCAGGCGGAGGCAGGGATGTCGACGCCGAAGCGCTCGTGGATGAACTTTCCCAGGGCCGACAGCAGGGAGCCGTTTCCCGGCTGAAGCTCCGACTGGATGATTCCCACGGTCTCCGCAAGGGGGTGCAGCCTTTTCCGCAACTGCTTGGGAAGGCCGCGGAGCAGGGCATCGACCTTTTCCCTGAAGAGGCCCGGGACCGACCAGTCCGCCGCTCCTTCGGGCACCTTCGAGATCAGGTGTACGGGAACGGCCAGGGTGACGCCGTCTTCCGGATGGCCGGGTGCGAAGCGGTAGGAGAACCGGAAACGGAGCCTGCCGGAAGCCAGCTCGTCGGGGTAGCGGGCGAGCGCCTCCACGTCGGGCCGATCGCGCAGGACGTCCTCCTCCTTCATGCGGAGGAACCGGTCGCCGCCCCGTTCGCGGATCCGCCTCTGCAGTGTCCGAACATCGAAGACGCCCGGCAGGCGTTCCTCGTAGAAACGGGCGATCCGCTCCTCTTCGGCAAGGAGATCGCGGCGCCGGACCTTGTCCTCCATGGCCGAGATGCGCTCCATCAGCTTGCGGTTGTGCGTGAGGAACGGCCAGTTTTGCCTCACATCCCCCACGACGAGGGCGCTGCGGATAAAGATGCGGGACGATTCGTCCGGATCGATGCGCCCGTAGGAAACCGGGCGACCCGGGACGATCACCAGGCCGAAGAGGCTCACCCGCTCCAGGGCAACGACTTCCCCGCGGTTTTTTTCCCAGTGCGGTTCGGTGTAGGTCGATCGGCACAGACCGCCCCCGATCTCCTCCACCCAAGCGGGGTCGATGCCGGCCACGATCCTGGCAAAGAGGCGGGACGTTTCGACGATTTCCGCGGCAACGATCCAGCTCCCGCCCCGGTTGTACAGCCCGGAACCGGGAAAGATCATGACCTCGCGGCCTTTCGTGGCCGTGTAGACATTCTTTTCCTTCCTGGCGGCGATGCCGGACAGATATCCGCTCAGGATCGCTTTGTGAATGCCCGCGTTTCTCGCTTCCGTGTCGGCGGGGGGCTGCTTCGACGGCTTTCCGCTTCCTCCCTGCTCCCCCAGGATCCTGCGGAGCTGGTCGTGGACGTCGCGCCACTCCCGCATTCTCCGGTAGGAGAGGAAGTGCTCCCGGCAGAACTTCCGCATCTGATTCTGCGTTTTCAGCGCCTCGCGCCGTTCCCGGTAGTGGTTCCAGATCCGCAGAAGGGTGATGAAGTCCGAGGTGGGGTCCCGGAAGGGCGCGTGCATTCGGTCCGCCTGCTGTTCCTGCTCCATGGGACGCTCGCGGGGGTCCTGGATGCTCAGGGCCGAGGCGATGACCAGCACGTCCCCCAGGCAACCCTGCTGCTCGGCCTCGAGGACGATCCGGGCGATGCGGGGGTCGATGGGGAGCCTCGCCATGCGCCGGCCGCTGTCGGTGAGCCGAACGGATACGGCGCCGGGTTCGTCGTTTATGTTTCCGCATTTTTCGATGGCGCCGAGTTCCAGGAGGATGTCCAGCCCGTCCCGGATCGCTCTCGGCGCCGGCGGATCGATGAAGGGGAAGGCGGCGATGTCGCCGAGGTTCAGGGACAGCATGCGCAGGATGACCTCGGCCAGGTTGGCCCGCAGGATCTCCGGGGCCGTAAAGAGGGGACGGTTCCCGTAGTCCTCTTCGTCGTAAAGGCGGATGCAGATGCCGTCCCGGACCCGCCCGCAGCGCCCTTTACGCTGATCCGCGCTGCTTCGCGAGACGCGCCGAATGGGGAGGCTCGTGGTCCGGGTGCGGGGATTGTACTGGGAGATGCGCGCCATGCCCGTGTCGATGACATAGCGGATCCCCGGGATTGTGATGGAGGTTTCCGCCACGTTGGTGGCCACGATGATCCGCTGCGACGTCACAGGCAGGAAGACGCGGCGCTGCTCCTGCCAGGAGAGCCTTGCGAACATGGGGAGGACGAGGCAGTCCGGGTAGTCTCGGCCGTCCAGCAGGTCGCAGGCCTCGCGGATGTCCTGCTCCGTCGGCATGAAGATCAGGATGTCCCCCCGTTTTCGCGCCTTCTTCAGCTCGTCGACGGCCCGGACGGCCGCGTCGATATAGGTGACGTTTCCCTTCTCTTCCTCGTCCGGGTCCAGCGGCGCGTAGCGGACCTCCACGGGGTAGGTCCGACCGGAAACCTCGATGACCGGCGCCCCGCCGAACGCCCGCGAGAATTTTTCCGTGTCGATGGTCGCGGAGGTGATGATCACCTTCAGGTCGCGCCTGGCTTGGGTCAGCTTCTTCAGGATGCCCAGCACAAAATCGATGTTGAGGCTCCGCTCGTGGGCTTCGTCCACGATCAGGGTGTCGTAAGCCCGCAGCCGCGGATCCGTCTGGGCTTCCATCAGCAGGATGCCGTCGGTCATCAGCTTAATCAGCGGGCGTGGGCCGCTCCGGTCCTCGAAGCGGATCTTGTATCCCACCGACCGGCCTACCGCCTCGCCCATCTCTTCCGCGATCCGCTGGGCGATGGTCACGGCGGCGACGCGCCGGGGCTGGGTGCAGCCGATGATGCCGCGGATCCCCCTGCCGGCCTCCAGACACATTTTCGGAATCTGCGTCGTTTTCCCCGATCCGGTTTCCCCGGTGATGACGACGACCCGGTGGCGGCGGATCGCTTGAACGATATCCTCCCGCCTGGAGGAAATCGGCAGAGACGCCGGGTAGTCAATCCGGGGAAGCGTGCGGTTTTCTTTCCGGTTCAATTGCAAAGCTCCATGTCGCGGCTGATCTGCGGGGCAATCAAATTACAGGGGCTGCGCAAAGTCAAGGCAAATGAGCGCTGCCGCACCCGATTCCCATTGCAATCCCGGGCGGGGTTGTGGTAGCTGTCAAGGGAAAGAACATCCGCGCGCAATCCGTCTTTCGATGCGCGCACGTCAGGGAGCTCGACGATGTCGCTGGTCACCTTCTATTTTCAGCTCCATCAGCCTTTCCGCCTTCACCCCGACCGGGACAAGTTCCTCTGGGACCAGGTCAACCGGGAGGTGTTCCTCAAGGTTGCCGAGAAGTGCTACCTGCCGGCAACGCGCATGTTCACGGAGCTCATCGCGAAGCACCCGGACTTCAAGATCACCCTCAGCATGTCCGGCACGATGCTGGAGCAGGCCGAGCGCTATCAGCCGGACGTGATCCGCGCCCTTCGGGACCTGCTGGATGCCGGCCGGGAGCGCGAACAGGTCGAGTACCTGGACGAGACCTATTACCATTCCCTGGCCAGCCTGTTCGACGATCCCCACAAGCAGGAATTCCGCGACCAGGTTTCCCTGCACCGCGAAAAAATTCGAACGCTCTTCGGCGTCTTTCCGACCTCCTTTCGGAACACCGAACTCATGTACAACAACCATATTGCCGACGTCGTTGCAGACATGGGCTACCTCTCCATCCTCTGCGAGAAGCGGGAGGACATGTTCACCCAGGCCGGCCGGCCCATCTCGCCGAACGCCGTGTTCCGTGCGAGGGACAGCCGGCTCATCGTCATTCCCCGCAACCGGGAGCTCAGCGACGATGTGGCCTTCCGCTTTCCCCACCAGCCCATTACCCCCGAACGCTATGCCGCCTACATTGCCGGGATCGACGGCGAGGCCGTCCTGCTGGGGTATGATTACGAGCACATCGGCGAGCACATCTGGGAGGACAAGGGAATCTTCGATTTCTGGCAGGAGCTTCCCGAGGCGCTGGCGCGGCACGAAAATGTCGTCCTGGCCAATCCCACGGAAGTCGCCCGACGTTTCCGCGACGCGGAATGCCCGCATCTCGACATCCACGGCCTGTCCACGTCATCCTGGGCCGACGCCGGCCGGGACACCTTCGGCTGGCTGGGCACGCTGACCCAGTACGAGCTGTTTCAGGACATCCAGAAGATGGAGGACGAGGCGCGCCGGGCAGGCGGGGAACTGCTCACCCGGTGGCGACACCTGACCACGTCGGATCATGTCTACTTCATTCACGAGCGGATCGGCGAGGACCATGCCGTCCACTCCTATTTCAATCCCTACGGCGGCTCCATCGCCCAGCCCGCCCACATCCTGACGCGCAAGATCGACTACCTGGACATGGCGATCAAGCGGTTCGACGTCATTCGGAAATCGGAACGCACGGCCGTCCTGATGATCACGCCGGAGACCGGCCGCCTGCCGGAGGACATGGGAGGACTGGCCAAGTACATCTCGGGGAAGAGCGGCGGCCAGGGCGAGGTGGTGTCGGCGCTTTGCGAGGGGCTGATCGAGCGGGGCATCGACGTTCACCTGGTCACGCTGAATCTGAAGAAGCGCTTTCAGCGGGAGTCCGACCTCGACGAATGGGGATGGCGCGCCGTGCGCTACAAGATCGATTCCGACAGGATCCACCTGGTCAGTTCGGCCGTCTTTGCCGACAACCTGAGCGCCTATTCGGGGGATCCCCTCGCCACGGCGTCGGAATTTCAGCGGGAGATCGTCAACAACGTCATCAAAAATGTCCGGGCGAAGCACGAGGGCAGGCTGATCGTCCACAGCCACGACTGGATGGCGGGCGGCGCGATCACCGCCTATGCCAACGCCACGGACCTGCCCGTCCTGCACACGGTCCACAACGTCTTCACGGCCGATCTGCCGCTGGAGCTGCTTGCGGGGGTCAATCTTCGCAGTTTCGAGAACAACCTCTACTATTCCGAATCCTACGGGAAGAAATGCATCGACTGCCAGGCTACGGCGATCAAGAACGCCACGGTGATCAACTTCGTCGGCGAGCGCTTCCTCCGGGAAGTCGTGGACGATTATTTCCTGGACCAGCCCCTCGTTCCGCCGAGCGTGCGAAACGAGGTCAAGGCCAAGTACTACCATGGATCGGCGCAGGCGATCATCAACGCGCCGGCCTCCAACATGTACCCGGAAAAATGCGAGCACCTGGTCCGGAAATACGGCCCGGACGATCCCGTCCTGGAGGCCAAGCGGGAAAATCTCGTGGAATTTCAGAAGCGGACGGGGCTAACGGTGGATCCCTTCGCGATCCTGTTCTTCTGGCCGTCCCGGCTGGACCCGTTCCAGAAAGGGGTTGCCCTCCTCGAGGCGGTCATCGGGCATTTCGTCAATATCTACAGCCATGCCCAGATCGCCATCGTCGCCGACGGTGTCGGCAGCGACCGGACCCACGTGGACATCCTGGGGCGCATCGCCTGGGGCTCGGGCGGCCGGATCGCCTGCCACCCCTTCAATGAGGGCCTGGCGATGCTCGGCTACGCGGCGGCGAGCGACGTTTTCGGGGCGTCCCTCTACGAGCCCTGCGGGCAGATCGACCAGGTGGGAAACCTCTTCGGGGCCACCGCCACGAACCGCGACACGGGCGGCTATCATGACAAGATCCGGGAACTGAGGCTCAAAATGGACGGTGCGCCGCAGAACGAGGGGAACGGATTCCTGTTCCGGGACTACGACGCCGGCGGCCTCTGGTACGCCCTGGAAAAGAGCCTCGCCTTTCACCAGAAGCCGGACGAGATCCGGGAGGAACAGATGAAACGGATCATGCGGGAATCCAGGCAGCGTTACGACCTGGGCAGCATGATTGCCGCGTACATCCGCATCTATGAAAGGATCAACGGCGGCAAGCCGCTTTCCTGATGCCCTTCGGAATCCGAAGGGATCCCTTATTTTCTCCAGCCCAGGTCGATGACCATGTCTCTCGGGGCCTCCAGGCCGATCACGGTCGTGATGGATTTCTTCTGCCCGGGCGGTACGTCGAGGACCCAGGTCCAGGCGGCGGCGCTCAGCTCCGCCGGTTCCGGCTCGTTTTTCACGGTCAGCCGGATCCGCTCGTCCCGGCTCTGTGGCAGGGGTTCCTCCACGCGGACCCGGATGGGGGCGTCGCGGCGGTTCTCGACATCTGTCCGCCACTCCCAGCGGTAGGTCTGCCGGTCCGCGAGAAATGTCTTCTCGCCGGACTGCCGGGACAGCAGCTCGACCTTCGCCGAGACCAGGGGGTCTTCCCCGAAGAACAGATTGCCTTCCCGTCCCGCCAGCGAAAAGCGCCGCTTTCCGAGGATCGCGCCGTCCATCATGTAAATCGCCTCTCCTGAAGGGATGTCCAGAACCTCCGGGAAACGGACGGCAGCCCGGATGAAGGCATGGCCGCTCAGGGCCGGCCGGATGAGATGGGCGAAGTCGGCCGTCCAGGCCTCGTCCTTGACCCGGACCCGCTGCCGGACGCCCGCGGGCAGCGTCGTCTTGCCGAGGCGCCAGAGGGAATAGGTGCTCTGCCTGTCTTCTTGCGGCGGAGCGGGGGTGGCATCTTCGGCGGCTTCATCCTTCTCGGCAACAGCCGCGAGGGCTTTCGAGCGGGACCGTTTGCCGGCAACTTTCTTCGCGGCGACCACCTCTCGCGGTTTGATCACCCAGGGAGGAAGGTCGAGCGGGGCAATGGCCGACGAGGGTTGAAGCGTGGCGAGGTTCAGGATGACCTGGCCCCAGTCCTGCCCGGAGCTTTGCCAGATTTCCGCCTCCCAGGTGAAAAGAATTCGCGCGTCCCGCGGTCTCGCCTCCAAGCGGTATTGGGGGGTCCAGCCGCAGCCGGAAAGGGAGTAACTGTACTCCACGGACACTTCTCCGGCCGGCGGTGCGCCCGAAAGCAGCAGCGTTACCTCCCAGGCGTTGTCCTTTCGGCCGACGCGCCGATTCAGTTCGTCCTGTAGCTCGGTCAGTTTCTTGTCCAGCTTTTCCAGTTCCGGTTCACGGGCCATTTTGTCCTGGTGCGCCTTCTTGACGTTCCGGCCGATGGCCGCGGCGAGATTGCCCGCGTCGGCAAGTGTCTTGGCCCGGGCCTTGGTCTGGAGCTGCCAGAACTGGATCTGCGTCTCCAGGGCCTTGATGGTCGCCTGCACGGCATTCCGCTCGGTCTTCAGCGCCTCGATCCGCTTGCGGAGATCGAGGATCTTGTCGTTGTCCGGCCGGACGATCTGCCGCCAGGCTTGGTCCACGATCCGGATCTTGCCGGCCGGATTCAGCCGGGTGACGAGCGACGTGGGGTCGGCTTGGGCGGGAAGCGTGAAGGTCGCCTTCTTCAGGTTCCCCTCGGGCACGGCTTTCAGCCGCGCGGTTTCCAGGACCTGCGCCGACGCGGGGAATAGGGTCACCTCCCGCGGAAGGGCCATTCCCAGGCGGGGTGCAAGCAGAGACCCAAACAACAGGCAGATCAGGCAAGCGGTTGGAATGCGGTGCTTCATCGGTTTCCTCCTGTTTCGAATTTCATCGATAAAAATCCTCAGCCTTTAGCAATACCCGCAGCGATGCTTCGGACGCGCTCCATGATCTCTTCCAGGTCGGCATGAAGCAGCCTGCGATCTTTCATGACCATCCTGCCGCCGATGATGCTGGCCGACACGTCGGCGCCGGAGGCGGCATAGACGAGGTGGGAACAGATCTGGTAGACGGGCGTCAGGTGCGGCGTGTCCATCCGCACGAGAATCAGGTCCGCGCATTTCCCGGGTTCGATGGAGCCGATCCGGTCCTCCATGCCCAGGACACGGGCGCCGTCGATGGTCGCCATCTTCAGGGCCGTCCGGGCGTCCAGGACTGTCGGGTCCATGGCGGCGACCTTGTGGAGCTTCGCTGCCGTTCCCATTTCGCGGAAAAGGTCCATGTCGTTGTTGCTGGCGCAGCCGTCGGTGCCCAATCCCACGGTGATGCCCTTACGGAGCATCGCCGGGACGGGCGCCACTCCCGCGGCCAGCTTCATGTTGCTCTCCGGGTTGTGGGATACCTTTACGCCGGCATCGCGCAGCATGTCCAGCTCCTCCTCATCCAGCCACACGGCGTGCACGGCGACCGTCCGCTCGTCCAGAACGCCCAGCTTCCGCAGGTGGCGGACCGGCGTGGCGCCGTAGCGCTCCCGAATGATCGCTGTTTCCTCCCGCGTCTCCGCCACGTGAGACAGGTACAGGACATCTCCCTCGCGGGCCGTCCGCTTCAGTTCCTTCAGCGTCTCCGGGCGGCAGGTGAAGGGCGTGTGGCAGAATAGTGCAGGGGAGATCAACGGCGAGCGACCTTTCCACTTGTTGATGAAGGCCTCCGCGATCTGTCGGTTCCGGGACGGGTCCGGCTGGTCCGGTGTCGGAAAGTCGATGAAGCCCTGGGCGACAACGCCCCGCATGCCCATGTCGATTGCGGCCTGCGCGATCGAGGACTCATAGAAATAGCCGTCGCAGAAGGTGGTGGTCCCGGACAGGATCATCTCCGCGATGGCCAGACGGGACGCGTCATAGACCATACCGCGGTTCACGTGCTTGGCCTCGGCGGGGAAGATGCGCCCGTGCAACCAGTCCATCAGCGGTAGGTCGTCCGCGTAGCCCCGGAAGCAGACCATGGGCAGGTGCGTGTGGGTGTTGACCAGCCCGGGCAGGATGACGCAGCCCGCGGCGTCGAGCCTTTCCCGCGCGGCATAGCGAACGATGGCATTGGAACCTTCTTCCACCAGCGCGATCCGCCGGCCCCGAATGCCGATGGCCGGGTTTTCAATGACCTCCATCCCCGCGGACAGGGTCAGCGCCGTCCCGCCGGAGATCAGGATGTCGAAGGGTTCGTTCGCTTCCATAGGGTTTGTCGAATCGGGAACGCCGATAAAAGCCCTCAGCTCAAGGACGGTTCGCCGCGACTCAGGCCGGCATGCCGAGGCTCTTTCGAACCCGAAGGGCAATGTCGCGGACGCGAGCCATCGCCTGTTCCTCGTCGATGGTGAGCAGACGCCCGTTTTCCATCACCGGCCGCCCGTTGATGAAGACGGTGTCCACGTCATTGCCGTTTGCCGTATAGACTAGGTGGGAATAGGGGCTGTAAAGCGGCGTCAGATGGGGCCTGTCGAGGCGGAGGAGGACCAGGTCGGCCTTCATGCCGGGCTTCAGGCAGCCCGCCAGATGCCCCAAGCCGATCGCCCTTGCGCCTTCCCGTGTGGCCATTTTCAGGACTGTCTCGGCTTTCATCACCGTGGGGTCCAGCCGGTGAACCTTGTGGAGCTTGGCGGCCGTGTCCATCTCCTGGAACAGATCCAGGTTGTTGTTGCTGGCGCAGCCGTCCGTCCCCAAGCCCACCGTCAGCCCTTGCGCGAGCATGTCCGGAACCGGGGCGACGCCGGAGGCCAGCTTCATGTTGCTCTCCGGGTTGTGGATCACGCTGCATCCCTGGCCGGCCAGGGTCCTCATGTCCTCCTCGTCGAGGCAGACGCCGTGAAAGGCGATGAAGCGCTCGTCCAGATAGCCGATCTCCCGCAGGAAGGGCACGGCCCCGCGGCCGTATTTTTCCTTAATCTGCGCCTTCTCCGACAGGTTCTCCAGCAGGTGAATGCCGACGGGCGCCTCGTACCGGTCAGCCAGTTTTTTGGCGTCCTTCAGAAGGCCGGGGGAGCAGGTATAGAGGGCGTGGGGCTCTACGAAGATGTTGACCAGCGGATCGCCGGCCCATTTGCGTAGCAGCCGCTCCGTGTAAGCCAGCCCTTCCGCCGGGGTCTGAAAATTCGGGGAAGGGAAATCGAAGAGGACCTCGCCCAGCAGGCAGCGCATTCCCGCCTCGCGGGCGGCCTGAGCGGTCTCGTCCTCGAAGATGTACATGTCGCAGAAGGTCGTTGTGCCGGACCGGATCATTTCGGCACAGGCCAGCATGGAGCCCCAGTAGGCCAGTTCAGGGTCGACGTTTTTCGCTTCCGCGGGAAAGATGAAATTGTTCAGCCAATCCATCAGGGCCATGTCGTCGGCAATGCCGCGGAAGCAGGTCATGGCCGCATGGGTATGGCCGTTGACGAGGCCCGGCATGACCAGGGAACCGCGGGCGTCGATCGAACGGCGGCCTCTGAATTCCCGGCCGATATCGGCGGCCGTTCCCACGGCCGTGATGTCCGTTCCTGCCACGGCTACCGCCCCGTCGGAAATGATCGTGTTTTCCTCGTCCAAGACCAGGACCGTCCCGCCGGAAATGACGAAATCCGCCTCTTTCATCCGCGTCCGTGCCTCCCTCCGCAATGCTTAGAATTTCGTATCACAAGGCCGTCGCCCGCTTCAAGGAATATTCCCGTACGGGCAAGGTTCCGGCCGGACATCCCCAGGAATCTCCTTTACAAGCGATGGCGAATGAGAAATAATCACAGCCCTCACCTCCATCTGCAAATTCGGAAAACAGGACATGAAGCTGGGCCAGAAGGAATTTGACAGGGCGGTACGACGGGCATTCAAGCGTATCCCGCCGGAGATCCGGGATCACATGGAAAACGTGGTGCTCACCGTCCGCAGGCGGCCGACGCAGGAAATGCTCGACGATTTGGGGATGAGCCGCGACAATCCACCGCTGGGCCTGTACCAGGGGGCATCCCTGATGGAACGTTCCATGTTTGCGCCGCCCATTTACCCCGACACGATATTCATCTTCCAGGAACCCCTCGAAGAAATGTGCGCCACCCTCGAAGAACTGGAGCGGGAAATCGAGATCACCGTCGTGCACGAAGTGGCTCATTTCCTCGGCATGAGCGAGGAACGTCTTTTGGAACTGGGTTACGGATGAGGGGGATTATGCCTTGACACCCTTCAGCGAAAATAATAATCAAAAGTGGTTTTCAAAAACGCGCCTGGGTGGCGGAATTGGTAGACGCAAGGGACTTAAAATCCCTCGGTCCT
>CAYWTL010000041.1:0-21389 GCA_964460245.1 uncultured Syntrophaceae bacterium
CGCCTGCGCGCCCTCTACGAGCTGGACAAGCCCCTCCACGTGCAGTACTGGTCCTGGGTCAAGAAGCTGGCCGTCCTGGACCTGGGCAAATCCTTCTCCCCGGACAACCGGCCGGTGGCGGACAAGATCCTGGAGCGGCTCCCCATCACCATCCTCCTCAACGTACTGTCCATGCTCCTGATTCTTGTCGTCGCGATTCCCATCGGCGTGCTGTCCGCGGTCCACCAGGACTCGCTCTTCGACAAGGCGACCGGCGTCTTCGTCTTCCTGGGCTTTGCCGTCCCCACGTTCTGGCTGGCCCTGCTGCTCATGATCTTCTTCGGCGTGAACCTGAACTGGCTGCCCATCTCGGGCATCCGCTCTCTGAACTACGAGTACCTCCCGCCGGGCGCGGCCTTCTGGGACTTTCTCAAGCACCTGATCCTGCCGGTCCTCCTGTCGGCTTTCGGCGGGCTGGCCGGGCTCTCCCGCTACATGCGGTCCAACATGCTGGAGGTCATCCGCCAGGATTACATCATGACGGCCCGCGCCAAAGGCCTGAGCGAACGGACGGTCATCTACAAGCACGCACTGAGAAACGCCCTGCTGCCCGTCATCACCATCCTGGGCCTTTCCATCCCCGGGCTCATCGGGGGAAGCGTGATCTTTGAAACGATCTTCGCGATCCCGGGCATGGGCCAGCTTTTCTACATGTCCGTCATGGCCCGGGACTATCCCGTCGTGATGGGAATCCTCTTCATCGGCGCGGTGCTGACCCTGCTGGGAAACCTGATCGCCGACGTGTCCTACGCCGTCGCCGATCCGCGGATCCGGGTGTCGTAGCCATGCTTGCGGACTTCCGGGAACGATTCCTGAAAAACAAAATAGCCGTGTCCGGCTGCATCGTCGTCCTGTCACTGTTCGCCGTTTCCCTGCTGGCGCCCTGGATCGCCCCCTACGACCCGAGCGCCATCGACCTGAAGCAGGTGCTGGCGCCGCCGTCGGCGGCCCATCCCTTCGGCACGGACCAATTGGGCCGGGACGTCCTCTCGCGGATGATCTGGGGATCCCGGATTTCGTTGAAGGTGGGGTTCGTGGCCACGGGCATCGCCATGCTGATCGGCACGATCCTGGGGGCGATGTCCGGATACTACGGCCGCTGGGTCGATGCCGTCATCATGCGGTTCGTGGACATCATGCTCTGCTTTCCCACCTTCTTTCTCATTCTCGCCGTCATCGCCATTCTCGAGCCGTCCATCTGGAACATCATGATCGTCATCGGCCTGACAAGCTGGATGGGCATCACGCGCCTGGTCCGCGCCGACTTCATCTCGCTGAAGGAGCGGGACTTCGTCGCGGCGGCCCGCGTCATCGGCGCCGGCGACCTCCGGATCATCTTCGTCCACATCCTGCCCAACGCCATGGCCTCCGTCCTGGTGGCCGTGACACTGGGCGTCGCCGGGGCGATCCTGACCGAGTCCGCCTTGAGCTTCCTCGGGATCGGCGTCCAGCCGCCGACGCCGAGTTGGGGAAACATCCTGACGGCGGGCAAGGACAACATCGACATTGCCTGGTGGCTCTCCCTCTATCCCGGACTGGCCATTCTGATCACCGTCCTCGGCTACAACCTGCTGGGCGAGGGCATTCGGGACTCCCTCGATCCGCGCCTTCGTTGAGCGCGGCATATCGTTTGACAATCCCCGGCCGATCCTTTATAGTCGCCGCCATCCAGTCAGAAAGGTTTTTCTCATGCAGATGCAGGACGTGTTTCGGCGCTATGCCGAAGATCTTCAGCGCGTGGAAGAGCGCATGGATCTCCACCTCCGCTCCGAGATCGACCTCATTCCGGAAATCGGCAAACACCTCATCGGCGGGGGCGGGAAAAGGTTCCGGCCGCTGCTGCTCCTGATCTGCTCCGAGCTGTGCGGCTACCGGGGGGACAACTGCTACACCCTGTCGGCCGTCATCGAGTTCATCCACACGGCGACGCTCCTGCACGACGACGTGATCGACAAGGCCGAAACCCGCCGGGGCAGGACCTCGGCAAACAACATCTGGGGCAACGCGGCCAGCGTGCTGGTGGGCGATTTCCTCTACTCCAAGTCCTTCAAGCTCATGTCCGACGAGGACAACCTGGACATCATCAAGCTCATGTCCGGCACCACCAACATCATGTCCGAAGGCGAGGTCTTTCAACTGGTCAAATGCGGGGACCTGAACATCACCGAAGCGGAATACCTGACCATCATCGAGAAGAAGACGTCCATCCTCATGTCGGCGGCCTGCGCCTCCGGCGCCATCCTGGGAAAGGCCCCGCTCAAGCAGACCTTCGCGCTGGCGAAGTTCGGCCTGCGGCTGGGCTCGGCCTTCCAGATCACCGACGACACACTGGATTACACCGCCCGGGCGGAGGAATTCGGCAAGGCCATCGGCAAGGACCTGGAAGAGGGCAAAATGACGCTGCCGCTGATCTACGCCCTGGGGAAGTGCGCGCCGGACGAGCGGGAAAGCATCCGGAAAATCGTTAAAAGCCGGGAGTCGGACGGAAATGCGGTGCGGGACATCGTGGCGCTCATCCACCGCTACGGCGGGATCGACGAGGCGCTCGCCAAGGCAGCCGCCTATATTGACGAGGGCAAGGCGCTGCTCGACGCATTCGAAAATTCAGAAGCCCGGGAGGCGCTGCACACAGTCGCGGATTTCGTCCTGCAAAGACGCCTGTGATGGTGGAATGGCTTCTGAACCTTCCCGCCTACGTCAAGGTGGGAAGCTCCTTTGCGGGAATTCTTCTCCTCTACCGCCTGAGGACCCCGCTGGGGGTGGCGATCCTCCTGTTTTCGGCGCTGCTCACCCTGTGGACCGGAACGGGCCGGCAGGGCCTCAGCTTCCAGCTTCACAGCTTCACCCTGCCCCAGAACTTTCTTCTGCCCGTCATCATCCTCATGCTCCTGTTTTTCAGCGGCGCCCTGAACAAAACGGGCCGGATGGACCGGACGATCGTCGCGCTGAAGTCGTGGCTGCGCAGCCGGCACATTCTCCTCGGCGGGCTGCCCGCCCTGGTGGGCCTGCTCCCCATGCCGGCGGGGGCGCTTTTCTCGGCGCCCTTCGTGGACGCCGTGGATCCGGGAAAGGAAATCGAGCCGAGACTCAAGGTCGCGATCAATTACTGGTTCCGCCACATCTGGGAGTACTGGTGGCCGCTCTATCCGGGAGTGATCCTCGCCATGCAGTATTCGGGGCTGTCGGCTGTGACGTACTTCCTGATCCAGGTCCCGTTCACCCTGGCGGCGGTGACGGGCGGCTATCTCTTCATTCTGCGGGCGGTTAAGAAAACCGGTGACGGCGCGGGGAAAAACGGCGGCTTCGACAGCTCCGGCATTCTGGCTGCGCTCGGCCCCATTGCGCTGCTGGTCCTGATCTCCATCGCCGGATCGGCGCTGCTTCCCAAAGCCGGCATCGGCGGCACGCTGGCCAATCTGATCGCCATGGTCGCCGGACTGACGGCCGGGATCATTGCGGTCTTCACCGGCAACCTCCCGGCGTTGAAGCCCTCTTTGCGCATGCTGAAGCGGAAGGACACCTGGCTGATGATTGTCCTCGTGATCGGCATCCAGGCCTTCTCGGGGGCGCTCCTGTGCCCTGTGAATGCCGACGGATCGACGCTCATCACGGGCATGCGCGACGAGTTCGTCCGCACCGGCATCCCGCTGATCGCCGTGATCATGCTGATCCCCTTCGTCTCGGGCATGGTCACCGGCGTGGCTTTCGGCTTTGTCGGCGCGAGCTTCCCGATCGTCTTTGCCCTGGTCGGCCCGAATCCTCCCCTGCACGTGGCGGCGGCAACGACGGCGTTCGCCTACACCTTCGGCTACATGGGCATGATGCTGTCGCCGATGCACGCCTGCTTCGTGGTGACGGCCGAATATTTCCGGACATCGATCTTCCGCGCCTATCCCTATCTCGTCGGGCCGGCGGCCGTCATGCTGCTCGCGTCGGTCCTGCTTTCGTCCCTTTACTATTATTCCTTCTGAGAATGCCCGAAGGCG
The DNA here is from genome assembly GCA_964460245.1 of uncultured Syntrophaceae bacterium. GTDB lineage: Bacteria > Desulfobacterota > Syntrophia > Syntrophales > Fen-1087 > JAXDBM01. Next base: position 4,026 of record CAYWTL010000041.1, read on the forward strand.
CCGATTCGCAGCGTGTCGCCCCTAGAGCACCGCAGGCCCGGCATAGCGGCTGTGAAAGGGCTCCGGAAGGCCTTCCCGGTCCAGCTTGACGGCCCGGGGGAGGAATTCGAGAATATCCCGCGCCGTGATTCCGTCCTCTCCCTTTTCCGCCGCCGCGAGGTCGCCCGCAAACCCGTGCAGGAAGACGCCCTTCCGCGCGGCCTCGTCCGGGTGCAGGCCGAGGCCGGACATGGCCGCGATGGCGCCGGTCAGCACATCGCCGGAGCCGGCCGTCGCCATTCCGGAATTGCCGCTGAGGTTGATGAAGACGTTTCCGTCGGGAAGGCCGATCAGGGAGTGGGCCCCTTTCAGGACAACGATCGCGCCCAGGTCCCCGGCCACCGCCTGCAGGACCGGGATTCTGTTCCGGTTGATCTGCTCGGCCGGCTGCTCGGCCAATCCGGACATCTCCCCGGCATGGGGCGTCAGGATGGTCGGCGCCTTCCGCTTCCGGACGATCTCCAAATTTTCGGCCACGGCCGTGATGCCGTCGCCGTCGATGAGCACGGGCTTTCGGACCGCCTTCACCAGCTCTCGAACCAGTTGCCGGGTCTCGACATCCACGGACAGGCCGGGACCGATCACCACCATGTCCATCTTTTCCGCCAGCGCGAGCAGGCCCGCCTTGTTCCTCAGGGCAATGCTGCCGGAGGCCGTCTCCTCCTGGGGGATGAAAACGACCTCGCTTCCGCCCTGCGCGAGGAAAGGCACCATGGAGCGCGGCGCCGCCAGCCGCGAGTATCCGCCGCCGACCTTCAGATAGGACAGGGCGGAAAAGCAGGGCGCTCCGAAATAGCCGGACGCGCCGGCGATGAAGAGCGCCTGCCCCATGGTTCCCTTGTGACCGGCCGGGTCCCTCGCGGGCAGGGGAAGGGGCCGGCCGATCCGGATTCGCAGGTCGTCGCGGTCGCGAAGGGATGGCGGAAAGGAGATGGGGCAGACGAAAAGCCGGCCGCAGCACTCATGTCCCGGATAGAGCATGTTGCCGATCTTGGGCAGGCCGAAGGCCACCGTCCAGTCTGCCTGAACGGCGCATCCCATGACCGCTCCCGTATCCCCGTTGACGCCGGAGGGAATGTCCAGGCTGAGCACCTTCCTGCCGCATGCGTTGATCCGCTCGATGACCTCCCGGTGCAGGCCGACCACGTTGCGGTCCAGACCGGTGCCGAAGATGGCGTCCACGACGCCGTGGCTGTGCAGGAGGTCCGTTCCGATCTTCTTCGCGGATTCGAGGGTCCGAATCTCGACGGGCAGGCGCTCCAGGATCCTCAGGTTCGCCGCGGCCGCGCCCTTGAATTTCACCGGATTTCCCAGGATGAACACCCGGGCATCCCCACCGTCCGCATGGATCTTTCGGGCCACCACGAAACCGTCACCGCCGTTGTTGCCGACTCCGCAGAAGATCATGAATCTGCGGTCTGGAATGCCGATCTCCCGCGCCAGGACGGAGGCGGCCGCCTGTCCCGCATTCTCCATCAGAATCTCCTCGGCAATTCCCAGCTTCTCGATGGCATAACGGTCCATCGCCCGCATCTCTTCCACCGTGCTGACTCTCATGACCCGCCCCCTCATCTCCCGTTCAAAAAACGCCCCTTCCATCCGACCGGCGCTCGCGTTCAAGACCATCGGCGCCGATGCATTCACGCCGCGGCCGCCGCGAAGACGGTTGCCGCAAAACCAAACCGGGGCTTGCCTTTTCTCTTGCCCGCATATCCGTGCGGCGAGCATGGAAGGGATCAGGGCCTTCCGCCGGAAGCGTTGGTCTCGACCCATGCGGCAAAGGCGAGCATGTACTTCATGGCGAATTCCCGGATCGAACCGTTGGCGAGGCGACCGCTCTCGTCGAAAAGACTCGCGGCATTGCCGATGTACGCCTCGGGCTGCGGCATGGCGGGAACATTGAGGAAGACGAGGGATTGCCTGAGATGATGATTGGCGCCAAAGCCGCCGATCGCGCCGGTCGACACGCTGACAACCGCGCCCGGCTTGCCCTCCCAGACGCTCTTTCCATAGGGCCGCGAACCCACGTCGAGTGCGTTCTTGAGCACGGCGGGCAGGGAACGGTTGTATTCCGGCGTGACAAACAGGAAGCCGTCGAAAGATTTCACATGCCGGCGGAATTCCGTCCACGCGGACGGCGGCGTTCCCTGATCGTCTGAATCCTGATTGTAAAACGGAAGGCCGCCGATCTCGATGATTTCCAGCTTCAGGGATTCCGGCGCAACCGCTGCGAGCGCCGCCGCCATTTTCCGGTTGAACGATTCCCTGCGCAGACTACCCACAAAAACGGCGATTTGTTTCCTTTTCATGGCCCATCTCCTTTCATTTTCTTTCTGATTTTATATTCCCATCTTTTCATGCAGGCACCATTTTGTATCACACGAACGGAAAAGCAAGCATTCTGATCCGCCGAACGGGAGGGCCTACTTTACAGGGCTCTGGCTTCGGTCAGCGATGATCGACAAAGATCAATCGGTCTGTGTCAAATCCATGGTCGGCCGCTTTTGCGATCAGCCGAACCTTGATTTCCTCCTGCAGTGCCGGCACCCTGGACAGAATCCACAAGTAGGATTTGTCCGGGCCGCAGACAAGCGCATATTGGTAATCCGCATGGTCGAGCGCAAACACGATGTAGGAACCGTAAATGGGTCCGAAGAACGAAACTTTCAGATAGCCCTGATCCGGTCCGCGAACGAAGTAACCCTTGCCCTCGGCCTCCTTCCATTTCCCTTCCTTTTCAGAGTAGCCCCGATTCAACACCCGGACGCCGCCGTCGTCCCGCATGCTGTAATCCGCCGTCACCCGGATCAACCCCCGTTCAAAGGGATGATCCAGACGCGCGATTTCGTACCATCTCCCCAGATACCGATCCAGCCGGAACGAATCGACGGGCTTCACGTTCTCCGGAATTCCGATGCATCCGGTCAGCAGCAGAAACAGCGCGATTGCGATCTTTCTCATCGTTTTTTTCGACCTCCTTCGCCGGCAATCCGGGCGGCAGCCTTCTTCACTTCTCAGGACCGACCCTGTCGGAATCCAGCAGGCGGAGCATCTCACCGATATCCTGCGTCGGCCGCGAGCAGACCTGGTTGACGCAGACATAGGCCGTCGCGCGGCCGCCGATGGCTTTCATCCCGTCCGTAAACCCGAGCAGACCGGAAGCGCCCGAACCCGCCTCGCCGGCATGCCGGAACATCACGACCTTGTTCGGCAGGAAGGCCTTCCGCAGCGACCGCAACATGTCCCGCGCATCCTTCCTTTTCGGATCGCCGGCAATGACGATTTCGGCGGCGGGGCCGGCCAGAAAATCCAGCGCCAGCATGAAATGGCTGTGACCCGTAGGATGTCCGCGCAACCGCGAAGCAAAGGCCCGCAAGAGCCGGGCGGCCCGATCTTCCAGGGCGGGACCGGCCGTCATTCGGGCCAGGCGGAGAAGGTTCAGAAGGGAAACGGCATTGCCCGACGGGATCGCCCCGTCATGGATGTCCTTCTGGCGAAGAAGCAGGGCTTCCCCGTCGTCGGGGGTGAAAAAATACCCGCCTGACGCATCGTCCCAGAAGTGCCGGTCCTGCGCTTCCTGGAGACGGAGAGCCTCCCGCAGATGAGACCATTCGAAGCTCGCCTCATACAGCTCGATCAGGCCCCAGATCATGAAGGCGTAATCGTCGAGGTTCGCCGGAATGGCCGTCTGTCCGTCCCGGTAGCGGTGCAGGAGCCTGCCGTCCCGCGCGCCCATCTCGCGGAGGACAAAACCGGCGGCGCGATCGGCCGCTTTGAGGTACGCGGCGTCATCAAAAACCGCGGCGGCCCTCGCGAAGGCTGCGATCGCAAGGCCGTTCCAGTCCGTCAGGATCTTGTCGTCGCGGTGCGGACGCTCCCTCTTTTCCCTCGCTGCGAAGAGTTTTCCCCTCGCGCGCTCGAGCGCTGCTTCCCATTCGGCTGCATCCAGTCCCGCCTCTGCGGCCATTTCCGACACGGTCCGCTTCGCGTGCAGGATGTTTTCCCCGCTCTTTCTTCCCGTCGCCTCGTCGAGGAAATTCCCATCCCTCCGCACCTGAAAGGACCGGATCGCAACGTCCGCTTCCCCCGGCGCCAGGACGCGCCGGATTTCCGCCTCCGTCCAGAGGTAAAAACGGCCCTCCCGCCCCTCGCTGTCGGCATCCTCGGCGGAATAGAAGCCCCCCTCCGGCGCCGTCAGGTCCCGGTTCACATAGGTCAGGATCTCGCGCGCCGTCCTTCCGTAAAAACCGTTTCCGGTGGCCTGATAGGCCTCGGCATAGGCAATGGCCAGAAGCGCCTGATCGTAGAGCATCTTCTCGAAATGGGGCACCAGCCAGGAGGCTTCGGTGCTGTAGCGGTGGAAACCGAATCCGAGATGGTCATAGAGCCCCCCCTCCCGCATGGCCTGAAGCGTTCTCTCGGCCATCCGCAGCGCCTCCGCACTGTCACACCGCCTCCAGAATCGCAGCAGGAAACAGAGGTGGTGGGGAATGGGGAACTTGGGGGCCGGACCGAAGCCGCCATGGACCGCATCGAAGGATGCGCGCAGCTCCGCGAAGGCATCGGTCAAAAGCTCCTGCGAGGGATCCTCCTGTCCGGCCTCTCGTGCTGTTTTCCGCACGGCGTCCAGGATCTGCCGGGTCGATGCCAGGATGTCGTCCCGGCGCGTCTTCCACGCCCGCTCGATCTGCGGGATCAACTCCAGCATGCCGATGCGCCCGAAGCGGTTTTCCCGGGGGATGTAGGTCGCCGCGAAGAAGGGGTGCTTGTCGGGCGTCATGACGACGGTCAGCGGCCAGCCGCCGCTCCCCGTCAGGAGCTGGCAGACGGTCATGTAGACCTTGTCGATGTCGGGACGTTCCTCTCGATCCACCTTGACGCAGACGAATGCGTCGTTCAGGAGCCGGGCGACTTCCGGGTCTTCGAAGGATTCGTGCGCCATGACATGGCACCAGTGGCAGGTCGAGTAGCCCACGGACAGGAACACCGGCCTGTCTTCGCGGCGCGCCCGCGCGAATGCCTCCTCGCCCCAGGGATGCCAGTCCACCGGATTCCCGGCGTGCTGGAGCAGGTAGGGGCTCTTCTCGTCGATCAGGCGGTTCGAGCGGGCGGCAGGCTTCATGAAAGCGCATCCTTCAGCGCCTGCAAGGCGCCGACGACATTCCCGCCGAGATGAAAGCGGAGGACCGGGCGGCCGGCGCGAATGAGCGCTTCCCGGTCTCCCATCGCCTGGGCGGACTTGAGTATGCCGAAGGTGACCGACGAGCCGGACCGTTCCATTTCGTCGGGAATGGGCACATCCCTTCGGTCGTCGGCGGTGAACTGGATGAACAGGCCCCGGCCGGCGTCGCCCTTGTGGAGCTGTCCGGTGGAATGGAGATAGCGCGGACCGTAACCCACCGTCGTGGCCAGTTTTCGCCGGTCCCGCAGCCGGATCCGCAGGTTCGCGAGCGCCTCGTCCGTGACGGCCGCCGGTTGCACGTACGCCTGCAGCGCGACATAGCTCCCCGGCTGGGCGCGATCCAGAAAAACATTCAGGGCATCGCCGGGATTGCGCGCCCGAATGTCGCCGTAGACATCGACCCCGTCGGCCGAAAGCGCCGGCGCCTCGGGCGGCAGGCAACCCTGCTCGCCGTACCGGGCGACGATTCCGCGCGCCAGGGCCTTGGCCGCCTCCACGTCGGGCTGGTCGAAGGGATTGATCTTCAGCAGGTGGCCCGCCGCGGCCGTTGCCGTTTCCCAGAGAAAGATCTGCCTTCCCAGGTCATACCGGTCCCGAAGGCCGATCCTCAAAACCGGCTGTCCCGCCTGCTCGAGCCTTTCGATCCGTTCCGCGTACCCGTCCTCCCCTTCCAGATAGAGATGGACGAAGACGCGGTCGTCTCCATAGGCTTCGGGCGCTCCCATCGGTTCGTCCACCACCGGGACGATGCCGCGGCCCTCCTTGCCGGTGCTTTCCGCGATGAGCTGTTCCAGCCAGTCCCCGAAGGCGGCAAGGGAAGGCGAGAACACGAGCGTCAGCTTGTCTCGCCCCGCCCGCGCCAGGGCGCCCAGAACCCCTCCCAGACAGATTCCGTCCGGCAGCTCCCCCTTCTCCCGCCCGGCTGAGCGCTCTTCCGCGGCCGCGGCGGCCGCCCGCACCAGCAGGAGATCGATGTCCACGCCCAGCAGCGCGGCGGGCACCAGTCCGAAAAAGGAGAGCGCCGAGTAGCGGCCCCCGATGTCGGGATCGTTCCGGAAGACCTCGCGAAAGCGATGGGCCTCCGCCAGGTCGGCCAAGGCGCTGCCCGGATCGGTAATGGCGAGAAAGTGTCGGCCCGCCTCCTTCTCCCCGAGCTTCGCGGCCGCCCGGTGAAAGAAATATTTCATGAAGGAAAAGGTTTCCACCGTCCCGCCCGATTTTGTGGAAACGATGAAGAGCGTTCGGGCCGGATCGAGCGCCTCCGCGAAGGCGAGAACGGCGGCGGGATCGGTGCTGTCCAGCACGCCGACATCCGGAAAGCCGTCGGCCACGCCGAAGATCCTGCGGAAAACTTCCGGCGCGAGACTGGATCCGCCCATGCCGAGCAGGAGGGCGCGCGTGAAGCCGTCGGCGCGCACCGCATTCACGGTTTGCCGGATACAGCCGGTCTTCACGGGCATGGTTTGCGGGCTGTCGAGCCAGCCCATGCGGTTGGAGATCTCCGCCGGGGAAGGCTTCCAGAGGGTGTGGTCCTTTTCCCAAAGGCGGGCCTGGAAGCGGCGCGTTGCCAGTGCCCGAACGGCCTCATCGACAAGCGCCCGGCAGGCGCCGGATCCGGCCAATTCCCGATGGCGCGACCAGTCCATGCGAACCCTCCTGCAAATCCCGCAACACGGTCGATTCGTGGTATCTCAGCCCAGCAGTTTCAGCGCCTCCGATGCCACATGGTCCGGGGTGATTCCGAATTTTTCGTAGAGGACCTTCGCCGGTGCGCTGGCGCCGAAGCCGTCCATCCCCACCACCGCTCCGTCGAGCCCCGTGTAACGCTCCCAGCCCAGCCGGATCCCCGCCTCCACGGCGACGCGGACCCGGATCGACGGCGGCAGGACCTGGTTCCGGTAGGAAGCCGGCTGGCGCTCGAAGATCTGCCAGGACGGAAGGGAAACGACGCGGGTCCGGATCCCCTGCGCGGCCAGTTTCCGGCCGGCGGCGAGGGCAACCGCAACTTCGGAACCCGTGCCGATCAGGATCGCCTGGGGCAGGAGCTGGGAGGACTCCCAGAGGACGTACCCCCCCTGCCTGAGGTTTTCAGCCGGCGCCAGGTCCGGCTCGTTCAGGACGGGCAGCGTCTGACGGGTGAAGATCAGCGCGGTCGGACCTTCCCGGTTGAGCAGCGCGGCCCGCCATGCCTCGACGGCCTCGCGGGCGTCGGCCGGCCGGATGACCGTCAAGTTGGGCACCAGACGCATGCCCATGATCTGTTCGACGGGCTGATGGGTGGGGCCGTCCTCGCCGACACCGATGCTGTCATGGGTAAAGATATAGATCACCCGCAACCCCATCAGCGCGGCAAGCCGCATGGCGGGGCGCATGTAATCGCTGAACATCAAAAACGTGCCCGTGTAGGGGAGGATCCCTCCATGAAGGGCCATGCCGCCGGCAATCGCGGCCATGGCATGCTCGCGGACGCCGAAGTGCACGTTCCGACCGCCGTAGCCCCACTCGCCACCGACGGCGCCGTGGCGGTCCGCCGGAGAATATTCCGGCTTCTGAAAGTCGCCGAACCCCTTGAGCCAGGCCAGCACGGAAGGGTTGAGGTCCGCCGTACCCCCCAAGAGCTCGGGCAGGACGGGCGCGAGGTTCTGCATGACGCCCTCGGAGGCCTTTCGCGTCGCCATGTCCTTTGCCTCCTCGGAATAGTCGGGAAGAGCGGATTCCCAGCCCTCCGGGAACTCCCACTTGATCCGCCGCAGCAACTCATCGGCCCGACCGGGATTGTCCTTGGCGTAATGCCGAAAGGCCTGCTCCCAGGCCTCCTGCATTTTCCGGCCGGCGGGAATGGCCATCCGGAAAAATTTCAGGGCCTCCTCGGGAACGAAGAACGTCGGCTCCAGGGGCCATCCCAGCGCCGTTTTCGCGCCCCTCGCCTCCGCCTCGCCGAGGGGCGCCCCGTGGGCGTCAGCGGTATTCTGCTTGTGGGGAGCTCCGGAGCCGATGACGGTGCGGACGCAGATGAGTGAGGGGCGCCCTTTCTCCTCCCTCGCCGCGCACAGGGCCTGGTCGATGGCGTCCACGCTGCCCCCGTCCGGCACGGACTGGACATGCCATCCGCAGGCCTCAAAACGCTTTCGCACGTCTTCGCTCCAGGAGAGGGCCGTGGAACCGGCCAGGCAGACGCGGTTGTCGTCGTACAGAACGATCAGCTTGCCCAGACCGAGGTGTCCGGCGAGCGAACAGGCTTCGGCCGCGACACCCTCCATGAGATCCCCGTCGCTGGCCAGCACATAGGTGAAGTGATCGACGATGGTGTGACAGCCCCGGTTATACCCGGCCGCCAGATGGGCCTCCGCGATGGCCATGCCCACGGCGCTGCTGATCCCCTGCCCCAGGGGGCCCGTCGTCATCTCCACGCCCGGCGTTCTGTGATATTCCGGGTGGCCGGGTGTCTTGCTCCCCCATTGCCGAAAAGACCGGATATCGTCGAGGCTGAGATCGTACCCGGTCAGGAAAAGCATCGCGTACAGCAGCATGGAACCGTGCCCGGCCGAGAGCACCACCCGGTCCCGGTCGGGCCATTTCGGATCGGCCGGGTTGTGCCGAAGGTGCCGCGTCCAGAGCGTGTAGGCGATCGCCGCCGCGCCCATGGGCAGGCCGGGATGCCCCGACTTTGCGCGCTCCACAGCGTCGACGGCCAGAAAACGGATGGTGTTGATACACTGCTGCTCGGCGTCCATCGGATCAGACATGCGGCTTCTCCTTGCTTGCGTTCGAAAAATGCGCCTTTCTCGTATGCTCTTTTTATACCATCATGCCCGATTAGACAAGAAGATTGAAGTCGCCGGACTGTGAGCGGAAAATCTTGCTTTTGCGGTCCGGATGACATAGATAGGGAAAAGTCTCAAAGGGCTGCCCCTGCTGACGGGTGGCGGGCTTTCAGAGAAAAATCATCGGAAAGGGAGGACGGATATGGGAAAATCAATCAAGGGGTCAGAGACGGAGAAGAACCTGCTCGCCGCTTTTGCCGGGGAGTCCCAGGCGCGGAACCGCTACACCTATTTCGCCAGCGCTGCCAGAAAAGAGGGTTATGAACAAATCGCGAACATCTTCACGGAAACGGCAGAGAACGAGAAGGAGCATGCCAAGGTTTTCTTCAAGCACCTCGAGGGGGGCGAAGTCGAGATCATGGCCGGCTATCCCGCCGGCATAGTCGGCGACACGAAGGCCAACCTGAAGTCCGCGGCGGACGGGGAAAAAATGGAATGGACGACCCTCTACAAGGATTTTGCCGGGATCGCCAAAAAGGAAGGGTACGCGGAAGTGGCCCGGTCCTTCGAACAGATCGCCAAGGTGGAGAAGTTCCACGAGGGCCGCTACCGAAAGCTCCTGAAGAACGTCGTGAACGGCGAAGTTTTCAAAAAGAGCCGGAAGGTGAAGTGGCACTGCATCAACTGCGGCTACATCTTCGAGGGCGCCGAACCCCCCAAACTTTGCCCGGCCTGCCTGCATCCGAAGTCCTACTACGAGGTTCTGGCCAGCAATTTCTGATGACACTCGGCGGGACAAAGGGAAAATAAGAGAAGAGAGCAGATTTCTGAGTCATTCCGAATAGATCGACAGTCTTGGCCGTACCGTGTTTTCGAATCGAAAAGGCGCGGCTGCTCCGGCCGCGCCCTTTCGATGGCTGACAACCCCGCGGGCGATCCGCCGCGGGGAAACGGCGGATCGCTTTTCAAAAGACGCCCGTGACGCACTTTTATCCGCTGCGGCAAATGAATGGACAGGACCGCCTTCGAAGAATTGCTGAAGTCACAGAGGGAATTTTTCCGGTCCGGGAAGACCCGTGACATCGGCTTTCGCATCCGGTCGCTGACAGCGCTCAAGGATGCCGTCAAGCGGAACGAACGGGAGATTCTCGACGCCGTTTATCAGGATTTGCGCAAGGACCCCATCGACGGCTATGCAACGGAACTCACGGGATTTTACGCGGAAGCGAACTATGCCGTTCAGAACGTGCGCCGCTGGGCGGAAGTCGAATCCGTCAAAACCCCGGTCTACCTGCTTCCCTCCAGGAGTTATATCCAGAGGGAACCCTACGGCGTAACGCTAATCATCTCACCCTGGAACTACCCCTTTCAGCTCCTCATGATGCCTCTGGTCGGCGCCCTCGCCGCCGGCAACACGGCCATTCTGAAGCCCTCGGAAATTTCCGCCCACACGGCCGCCGTGATGGCGCAGATCATTAATGAAACCTTTCCCCGGGAGTACCTGCATGTCGTGCAGGGCGCGGCGGAAGAAACGCGCCTGCTTCTGGAACTGCCCGTCGATTACATCTTCTTCACGGGAAGCGTGGCGGTGGGCAAGATCGTGATGGCCGCCGCGGCCAGGAATCTCGTCCCCCTCACGCTCGAACTGGGCGGCAAGAGCCCGGCAATCGTTCATGCGGACGCGAATCTGGACACCGCCGCGCGCCGCATTGCCTGGGGAAAATTCCTGAATGCCGGACAAACCTGCATCGCCCCGGATTACGCGCTGGTGCATCAGTCGATCCAAGAGGCTTTCATCGAGAATCTAAAAAAAACAATCCAACGATTCTACGGCGCCGATGCCTCCCGTCACAGCCGTTATTGCCGCATCGTAAACGATCGGCATTTTCAACGTCTGATGGCGCTGCTGGATGCAAAAAAGATCGTTTACGGCGGCGGGAGCGACCCGGCGGACCGTTACATCGAACCGACGGTCCTGTCTCCCGTGGACTGGAGCGATTCGATCATGCAGGACGAGATCTTCGGGCCGATTCTGCCCGTTCTCACCTACACTGAGCTGGACGATATCATCCAAAAAATCAGGGAGCGCCCGAAGCCGCTGGCGCTTTACCTGTTTTCCGGGGATGCAGCGGTCGAGAAGCGGATCATGAGAGAGATTCCCTTCGGCGGCGGCGCCGTCAACAACACGATCATGCATATCGTTTCCCATGATTTGCCCTTCGGCGGGGTCGGCTCCAGCGGCATGGGCCGGTATCACGGCAAATACAGCTTCGAAACCTTTTCCCATGCGAAGAGCATTCTCAAAAGTTCGGGCGTCCTCGATCCCTCGGTATTCGCGGAGTCGAACCGGGTCCGGATGATGAAGCTGGTCAACAAATTTTTCAGGTAGTATCGCATTTGGGAAGGGTGTGGCTGCTGTGAGCGAATCTTGCCAGAGGAAGGAATTGCTGCTTCTCAGCGCGGCAACGGGCTTAACTGTGATCTACGCGATGATTGCCGTAATCATCGCCCTCATCAGCGACTCGATGACACTGTTTCTGGACGGCGCCTACAGCGTAATCGACATGCTGGTCTCTTTCGCAGCGATCCTGGTCGTGCGCAAGCTCCACGAACCACCCAACGATAGATACCATTTCGGCTATGCCAAGTTAGAACCGCTCATGACCGCAGGTGACGGGCTGCTGCTTTTGTCTCTCTGCTTCATGAGCATCTTTATCTCCCTGCAGGACCTGCTGCATCCCGACCCCGTGCAGCACGTTGGCGTCATCCTGGTATTTACGGCGACCAGCGTCATCCTCTGTCTCGGGATTGGGTTATACATGCGGAAGGCTGGAAAGAAGTGGGGTTCCGAGATCCTGGCCACCGACAGCAAGCTGTGGTTAATGGAGGCAATGGTCAGTCTTGGAGTTTGCATTTCCTTCAGTATCGGCTGGATCCTGAGCCGTTCTTCGGGATGGGAGGCGTATACCGCTTATGTGGATCCGTTGACCTGCATTGCCATCGCTTTGCTCTTTATCGTTTCACCGTTCAAGATTCTCAGGAACAGCTTGCGCGACCTGACGGATGCCTGCCCAGATAGAGCGGTCATGGAACGTGTCAGCAGTCTGGCCCAATCCTGTTGTGAGAAGCATGGGATGGCAGGAGCGGAATTGCTGAGATTACGCAAGTCCGGGCGCAGGCTATATATGGATGCCAGTTTCCTGACGCCGCAGAATCACGACTTAAAGACAATCGATCGATTGCGCCATGAGATCCGTGAAGATTTGAAAGCAGAAATGCCGGAACTCGATGTTCAACTTGTGATCGCCGGCAGGAACACCGAAGTGAGCGGGGGGTTCAAATCTCCGCAGACGGATGGTCCGAGTTCCGCCTGAGCCGTTTCCTGATTCGAAAGTTTTCGTGCATATTCTCTCAAGACATGTAAGGATATCACGGACAATGGCGTAAACAAGCCAAGGATGGTTCATATGCGGGGAAAAACATCCGTTTTCTCATTCGTTTTATTCACCCGCGTTCGACAGTTGTAGGCATGTTTTAGCCTTTTTGATGGTGTAAGTGGTTGAAAATACGTGGTGGGACTTCCGGAAAACGGGAAAACGTGTAGGCATGCGAATTATATATTAGTGCTTGACATTGTTTGTGGTACATGTTAATTGAGTAGGCATGTACGTCAGAACCATATCCCGAAAGAACAAGAACGGATCGACCACCACCTACGTCCAGTTGGCCCACAACGCCCGGGACGCGAAGACCGGGCAACCCAAGGCGGATGTTCTTTACACCTTTGGCAGGACCGACTCCCTGGATGTCGACGCGATCCGGCGTTTGACCAAGAGCCTCTCCCGCTTTCTCACGCCGGAGGAAGCCCTGAAGCGCCAGGGTTCGACAGGGAGCGAAGCGCCTCTTCGCTTTCTCCGCAGTGTTCCCCTGGGCGGCGCTTATCTTCTGCGTGCCTTGTGGGAACAGCTGGGGATTCCGGAAGCCCTTGCGCAATGCATGAAGGATCGGTCGTTTACGTCTCCGTTGGAATGGGCGGCCTTTGCCATGGTGGCCAACCGGGCCTTGGCCCCGGATTCCAAAAGAGGGGTGGAGGAATGGGTGCGGGACGATGTTGCCTTGGGGAATCCCGAACCGATCGAGCTTCAGCACCTGTACCGGGCGATGGATGTCCTTCTGGAGTACCGGGAGATCATCCACAAGGAAGTCTACTTTGCCGTGGCGGATCTTCTGAACCTGGAGGTGGACCTGATTTTCTTTGATACCACCAGCACCTACTTCGAGACCGATGAGGAAGATGAAGACGGTCTGCGGCGGTATGGCCATTCCAAGGATCACCGGGCGGACCTTCCCCAGGTGGTCATTGGACTGGCGGTGACGAAGGAAGGCATTCCGGTCAAGTGCTGGACGATTCCGGGAAACACCTCGGACATGAAGACAGTGGAGACGGTCAAGAAGGATCTCCTCGGCTGGAAGCTGGGCAGATGCGTCTGGGTCATGGACCGGGGGATGAGTTCGGAAGAGAATCGTTTGATCCTGCAGAAGGCCGGCGGACATTATATTATCGGGGAGAAGCTCCGGGACAGCCAGGAGGTTCACAAGGAGGTTTTGGCCAAGCGGGGCAGGTTTACCGCCATTAGGGAAAATCTGGAAATCAAGGAAGTGGTGGTCGGCGATGGGGAGCGCCGCCGGAGGTTTATATTGGTTCACAATCCCGAGGAGGCCCGGAAGGACAAAGCCACCCGGGAGAAGACCATCCAGAAGGTTGAAGAAGCCCTCAAGTCCGTCAAGGAGCAAAAGGGGCAATGCCACAAGAAAAGCGTTTGCGCCCTGCTGTCCCACCGGACGATGGGGCGATACCTGCGGCAGTTGAAGACCGGCGCGATCAAGATTGACAGGGGTAAGATCAAAGAGGAGGCCCATCTGGACGGGAAGTACATCATCTCCACCAGTGACGACACGCTGAGTCCTGAGGATATCGCCTTGGGCTACAAACAGCTGATGGAAGTCGAAAGGGCCTTCCGGACCCTGAAGACGACCCTGGATCTGAGGCCCGTCTATCACCGGAAGGATGAAAGGATACAATCTCATGTGTTCCTCTGTTTCCTGGCTCTCCTTCTGGTGCGAATTGCCGAGAGGAAAACCAACATGACCTGGGACAGGATCAGAACCCCTATGGAGCGTCTTCATCTGGGAGAATTTTTTTCAAAAGACGGGCGGGTTTTACAGACAACCGAACCGACGCCTGAACAGTTGAACATATTGAAACAATTAAAAATATCACCACCGCAACGGATCAGGCACATCCAAATGACCCCTTGAATCTGTAGGCAAACGCACAAAAATCGAGCATGACTCATATGCACAATATTACTCAACAATCTCCATCGCGCTTACCTACCACTGTCGAAGCCGGGATTCATGGTGTTGTTTTTAACAAGCTGTTCGACCTCGGGCGGCGGCAAAACCGGGTTGTCCGGGGATTCACGTCTGAAAATCATCGATGCCCACACCCATTGCGTATTTAACGACACACGGGAAAAAACAAGCAACATCATGCAGTCCAAGGAAGAATATCTCAAGCAGATGATGGATCATCATGTTGTCGGCGCCGTTGCCCATACCGGATACCTTGGCGAATTTTATGAAGATCTCAAGGAGAGAAATGTCGTTTTTTGCTATGGCGTCGGCGACCGGATCAACGAAAAGGAAATCGATGAAGTTTTAAAATCGGGGCAATACGGATGTATTAAAATCTATCTCGGATATATTCAACGCTATGCCTTTGATGATGCTTATAAAAGGATCTTCAGGATTGCAGAAACCTATGACGTGCCGGTCGTTTTTCACACGGGCGATACATATTCCGCAAGGGCTAAGTTAAAATACGCCGATCCGATGTCTATCGATGAGGTGGCGGTCGATCATCCTAAAGTCCGATTCGTGATCGCGCACTGCGGCAATCCCTGGATTCAAACTGCCGCAGAGGTGGCCTATAAGAATGCCAATGTTTATCTTGATCTATCCGGCATTATGGTGGGCGATTTGGATCAAAATTCCAGAGAAAATGTGGATGATTATCTGGTAAAGCCGATTGTCTGGATCTTTAACTATGTGGGCAATCCATCAAAAATACTATATGGATCGGATTGGCCCCTGGTAAATATGGGTCAGTACGTCCAGGCGGTCAAAAAGGCGATTCCGAAGGAACACTGGAACGCCGTCTTTCACGACAACGCCGTAAATGTCTTCAAGTTGAAGTAGTCTCTTTCTTCCCCTCAAAGGTCTGGATACCACACCGCTTTGGGCGCGGGTATACGGGTCAGTTCCTTCATCCTTGATCTTACCTGCCGCCGTCCTCCAGGAGGATCTTCCGCAGGGTCATCTTCTCGAGCTTCCCCGTGACGGTTTTCGGAAGAGCGTCGAAGAAGCGGACGTGCTTCGGCACCTTGTAGGCGGCCATGTTCCTCCGGCAGAACTGGATGATATCCGCCTCGGTGGTCTTGTTCCCCGGCTTCAGGGCGAGGCAGGCGACGACCTCCTCCCCCTTGACCAGATCGGGGATGCCCACCACCTGAGCTTCGGCGATGGCCGGATGGGTATAGAGGACGTCCTCGAGTTCCTTCGGATAGATGTTGAAGGCCGCGCGATTGATCATGTCGTTCTTGCGGTCCCGAATGTAATAGTAGCCGTCCGCGTCGAAGCTGACCATGTCCCCCGTGTAGAGCCAGCCGTCCCGAAGACTCTTGGCCGTCGCTTCCGGCTTGTTCCAGTAGCCCTTCATCACGTTCGGACCCTGGATGATCAGCTCCCCCACCTCCCCGACGGCCACGGGCTTGCCGTCGTCCTTCACGGCGCCCACCTTGATTTCCGGAACGATGGGAATCCCGCAGGACATGATCTTCTGCGCGCCCTTCCCCGGCAGCGGATTCATGAAGACCACGGGCGCCGCCTCCGTCAGGCCGTACCCCTCACTCATCGGCGTGAACTTCGCGTTCCATGCCCTGAGGATCGGCTCGGGGGTCACCGCCGCGCCGGTGACGCAATAGCGCAGGCGGATCCTGCTGGCGTAGTCGTCCACGGCGGGATGGTTCACCAGGGCATAGTACATCGTGGCCACGCAGTGGCATGCCGTTGCCCGATGGCGGGCCATGGCATCGAGAAAGGCCGTCGGGTCGAAGCGTTTCAGCCAGGCCACCGCCCCGCCTTCCATGAAGAGTTCGCCCACCACGTGGGTGAGGGCATAGGAATGGAAGAGCGGAAGGGCGCAAACCGAGAGGTCGTTGTACGTCGTCTCCGCCCAGTCGGCGCAGTGCCGGGCGTTGGTCCAGAGGTTCAGGTGGGTCAGCATGACGCCTTTCGGCTGCCCCGTCGTACCGGAGGTATAGAGAATGGCGGCGAGGTCGTCCGCCCCAACGGGAACCGCGTCGAAGGTCCGGGGGTATCGCTTCACCCACGTTTCATGGGCCAAGATCCCGTCGGTGTCCCTTCCCTGGACCACGATCAGATTCCTGACCCCGATCCCCGGCAGTCCGAAGACGTGGCGGGGCACCGCGGCCAGCTCCTCCGCGGTGACCAGGACCTTCGACGTGCAGTCCCGGACGACGTATTCCAGCTCCCGCTCCTTGAGCATCGTGTTGACCGGATTAACGACGGCTCCCATTTTCAGGGCGCCGAAATACCAGAAGAGGAACTCCGGGCAGTTGGGAAGGAAGAGAGACACCCGGTCCCCCTTTTCCACCCCCAGATCGACGAGTCCGTTGGCGATCCGGTTGGCTTCCGCGTCGAGCTCCCGGAATGTCCAGCTTTCCTCCTCGAAGATCAGAGCCGCTTTTCCCGGATGGGCATGCACGGAATTCTCCAGACAACTGGCCAGATTGATTCCTTTCATGGTGGTCATGTCCTTTCTTTATTTTGGATCCGCAAGTCTTCCGTCCACCTTGTCCCGATCGGGGAGAGAGGGGAGTTTTTGTCTTCCGGCCGGGATATCGTGAAAAACAATATGTCAGAATTATGAAAAATTTCCATATCTAAAATCGGCACACTCGAAAAAAATATTGTAATCGCACCGTGAAACGGTACTATGCCGCATACACATCGAAAGGAGGACAAATTTATGTTGAGGCGAATCGTCATTCTGGGTCTTGCCGGTTTGATGCTTCTAACGGTGGGCGGTTGCAAGGGAAGCGCAGACAAGGCCGAAAAGGGGGAGTTCAAGGCACAGTTGAAGCTGGCCTCCCTGACCCCCATGACCCACACCTACAATCAGGGGGCGACGAAATTTGCGGATCTGGTCAAGGAGCGAAGCAGCGGGCGCATTCAAGTGACCGTATACCCGGACGGCCAGCTCGGCAAGGGCGAACGGGAGCTGCTCGAAGCCGT
>CAYWTL010000042.1:0-7328 GCA_964460245.1 uncultured Syntrophaceae bacterium
CTGCTGATTACAAATCAGCTGCTCTACCTGTTGAGCTACGCCAGCCGTTAAATACGCAACATACCAAGATAATTAACGAAACGACTATGATAGGGGCAAAGGTTGTCCCCGATCCTTCTTGCATGAATTGCGTGAATTTGCTACTTTAAAATCAACACATTATTTTGTCAAGTATTTTTTCTTCATGCATTTCAAAAAACATCCGCGGAAAAGATGTATATTTTTGTGTCCTTGTCTTTCCACGCCTGCGGGGGCAGGCCTGCTTTATGGCAGGTTTCTTCCAGAAAAGTGATCCTTCCCCATCCGTATGCTGTCGCCACCTGCGGCAGCAACAAGCCGGAATTACGGCCTCTGGTGATGTACAGACCGTGCTTCCCCACCTCAATCTCATGGATGTCCGAAATCCGCAGAAGCGGACCCAAAACGGAAATTTCAAAAGTCAGTTGCTCAAATTCTTCCGAACTCAGTTTCGGAAATCTCGGATCGTGAAAGGCGGCGGCAACGGCCATTTCCCTGACCGTCTGATGGAGCGGTTTGATGGCATCTATGTAACCGATACAGCCCCGCAGCTGATCTTTTTTCTTTAAGGTAACAAAGGCCCCCCTTTTTTCCTTCAGAATATCTGAACGAATCGCAAAATCGCCATATCCGCGACCGGTCAGTTTGGCGGCGATGGCATCCTTGGCAAGATCATGCAATAATTTTTTATCCTGTTCCATTAATTCCATATCGGTTCACCAATTATGGACGTACATCGCCGACAGGGAGGCTCTGATAAAACGCAACGGAAGCATACCCGACGATGCGGCTTCGCCTGTCCCCGACGACATCGCCTGAATTGGCATATTTCAGGATTTCGGCGCGGTCGGCCCCCAGTCTTCGAGCAGTCATGATCACGACAGCCGACGGACCGCCGCCGCAGGCTTCCGTAGTACCTTTGGCAAGTTCCTTCAACAAGCCGGGCGCATCCATTTTCTGCATGCACCGCAAGGCGATCCCGTCCATCCGCACGGCCTCATCGTAAGCGTGGTCGTGGGAAAGATCGGAACTGGCCACGAGCAGCACTTTCCGATGGCCAATTGCATGTACGATTGCTCCGGCGAGTTCTTCACACGTATCGGCACTCTGATCCGCCATAAGCAGGGGGACCAAATGAAATTGACCCAGTGCCACCTGCAGGAAGGGCAGTTGAATTTCGATGGCATTGTGCTCCTGCATGTGCGCATCCAGCAAAGCGGACACAGCGCTGCTTTGTGCCGCAATCCCGTCAGCCAGTTCGGCATGAACCGGAACAACGCCCAGAGGCGTTTCATATGCCCCCCTGTTGAATATGGACACCCCCCGGAATGACGCGCGATGGCTCGGCCCCACGACAATGACGGCATCGTAGGAATGTCCACGGATCAATTTGTAAGCACAAGCAGCCACCTGTCCGGAATACGTGTAGCCGGCATGAGGAGCAATCAAACCGACCACTTCACCTGGAGTTTGTTGAGGGTCAACCCGGTCAAAGAAAAGATTGATTTGCGCACGCAATTCAGAAGGACGTCCAGAATACCAGGAACCGGCGATCATGGATCTTCTCAAAGGATCGTTCACCATTCACCTCGGTTGAATTCCGCAATCTCTTGTTTTTTTAAAATATTATATTCATTGTCTTTTTAACCGCCAGAACATGCCTTCCGGCGTGTCCGACACTTCAATGCCCAACGCCAGGAGTTTTTTCCTGATGGCATCGGATTCTTCCCATTGTCCGGCCTTTCTCAAAATCTCCCGCCGTTTGAGAAGTTCCCCGGCGTCATCGCTGATCGTTTCTTCCTCAAAATCAAGGATGCCCAGAACGCCCTCTATTTTTTTCATCATCGCGAAGATCCGATCCCGCTCTCCCGCACTCAATTGGGACCGGGACAGAGCTGCACTTACCTTTTTCACGAACTCAAAAAGCGACGCCAGCGCACCGGAAATGTTCAAATCATCATCCATTGCCTCCGTAAAGGCCTGGTTCAGGTTGTAGAGAAGCTGATCCGTGTCGGGGAAACCCTCGCCGGCACGAAAGTGAATGAGTCGCTGAATGAATCCGTTCAGTTTCTGAACCGTATTTTTTGCCGTATCCAGAGCGCCGTAGGTAAAATTCAAGGGCTTTCGATAGTGGGCGCTCAAAAGAAAAAAACGGATTTCCTTGCCCTGATATCCGCGTTTTTCCAGATCCTCGATGGTCAAGACATTGTTCAGGGAACGGGACATTTTTTTGCCCCCGATCATCACCAGTTCCGTGTTCAACCAATAGTTGGCCATCCGCTTCCCCGTCGCAGCCTTTCCGATCGCCATGACGTTCTCACAGTGGGGGAAAACGATATCGGATCCGCTTGCATGAATGTCGAACGTTTCCGCAAGATGATCTATCGAAATCGCCGCACATTCAAGATGCCAGCTTGGCCGGACATTGCCCCATCGGGTTCTGTAATAGACCCCTTTTTTCAATTCGCTCAGTGTGGACCTTTTGAGCAATGTAAAATCCATGGGATTGTCTTTTTCATAATCGTCTTTTTCCACGGTCCTGCCATACTTGATTTTTCCCAGGTCGATACGGGACAAACAACCGTAATCATCAAGCTTGGAGATGTCGAAATAGACAGACCTGAGTTTTTCGTACGCATATCCTTTCTGAACCAGTTTCTCGACAAATTTCAGCATGGTCTCAACATTATCGCTCGCCTTGGGGTAACTCCGATCCTTTATGATGTTCAGCTTATCGATATCTTTCAGAAAACCGGACATGCAGCGCTCGGTGTATTCACGAAGATCCATCCCCGAACGTTCCGCACCCATGATCGAACGGTCTGCCAGATCCACAATGTTCATCACATGTCGAACCCGATATCCCTTGAGGATGAGATACCGCCGGATCAAATCGGAAACGACGAAGCGCCTGTAACTGCCGATGTGCGGCACCCGGTGAACCGTCGGACCGCACGAATGCATCAGCACCTCCTCCGGATTGATCGGCCTGAAGAAAGCTTTCTCCCGTGTCAGCGTGTTGAACAGGCGAAGCGTCGATTCCGCCTTGTCCGAGAAAAGCTCCGTGCTGAGATACCGCTCTCCGCTGTCCGGGCAGATGGCCACAATCAGACCTTCCGTCATTTCCGTGGCTTTCTGCAGGGCAACATGAACAGCCGCCCCGGAACTCATGCCCACCAGGAGCCCCTCCTCCCTCGCCATGCGTCGGGCCATTTCAAAGGCGTCCGGATCGAGAATGTTGATTTTTTCATCCAGTCGCGTTTTGTCATAAATGCCGGGCTGATAAGACTCTTTCATGTTTTTCAGACCCTGGATCTTGTGCTGCAGGAACGGTTCAACACCGATGATTCGGATGTCTCGATTGTATTCCTTGAGTCTTTTCGACACACCCATGGCCGTACCGGTCGTTCCCAGGGCCGCGACGACCATGGTGACATTGCCATGGGTCTGTCGCCATATTTCTTCGCCGGTTCCGTGGTAATGGGCGGCGACATTGTCGGCATTGTTGTACTGATCCGTACCGAAATATTTGTCCGGCTGCTCACGCAGCATGCCATAAACGACCTCTATCGCCCCGTCCGTACCCAGGCTGGCCGGTGTGAACCGCAATTCCGCCCCGAGGGCTTTTAGGATTTTCTTGCGTTCTTCACTGACCCCTTCGGACATGACCAGGCACAGTCGGTATCCCTTGGCCGCGGCAATCATGGCGATCCCGATGCCGGTATTGCCGCTGGTGGCTTCCAGAATGACCTTGTCCTTCGTCAGTTCGCCCCGCCGCTCGGCCCCTTCGATCATCTGGCGGGCAACCCTGTCCTTGATCGAGCCTCCCGGATTGAAACTCTCCAATTTGACGAAAACCCGGACGTTCCTATTGGGATTCAACCTTGAGATTTCGACGATGGGCGTGTTTCCGATCGCATTCGCGAGCGTGTTCGCTGAAGCCTTCATGCATTCGTCCCCGTTCAACCAAGCCGGACGTACTCTCGGATCAGTGATCTTGGCGACTCCTCATCAGCTGTCCAATTTCAAGATCGGAACTTTGAAGAACTGGACGCCTTCCTCGCGGAGTGTTTCTTCTTCCTGATGCGTTGTCGTCCCTTTGATATTTCTCGCTTCTTCCTCTCCGCGATGAATTTTCATAGCGACTTCTGCGAATTTCCGACCCACGTCATCAAAATTTTTTTCGAGATATTCATTAAACAACCGAATCGCCTTCATGGGAGAATTTCCCCTTGATTGATTCTCCTTTGAGCGTTTCATCTCCCTGCCCATAACGGCGACGGAGGAGGGCACCACCTCCGCTCCCGCCTCTCCACATACCGGGCAGACAACCAAGTTCTGTCTGCTCTGCTCTTCGAAGGCGGATCGATCCTGAAACCACCCTTCGAACTTATGGTTCTTCTTGCACTTGAGGTCGTATATAATCACCGGCGACCGAACCTCTGATTTTTTTCTCAGCTTGTGTGAAAATAATGATGGACATTTAAAATCAAATTGGATATTTTCAGATCAGTCGGGATGTGGCCCAGTCTGGTAGGGCACTGCGTTCGGGACGCAGGAGTCGCGCGTTCAAATCGCGCCATCCCGACCATTTCACTTCAGGGAAGCATTCCTCCGACAAACGAACCGCCAGTCTGCTTGTTGGCCACAACGTCTAACCGACAACGGATGCCATCTTGAATATGGGCAGATACATGGCGATAATCATCCCTCCGACAACCCCTCCCAGAAACACCATCATGAACGGCTCCAAAAGCGCCGTCATGGCGTTCACCGCCGCATCCACCTCGTCATCATAAAAGTCGGCAATCTTGCCAAGCATGGTATCCAGAGCGCCCGTCGCCTCACCGACGGCAATCATTTGAACCACCATCGGCGGAAATATGCCTGTTTCCGTCAGGGGTTCCGCAATCGTTTTCCCTTCGCTGATGCTCTTCCTGACTCGCATCAGGGCATTTTCAATGATCTTGTTTCCCGCCGTCTTGCTTACAATGGCCAACCCTTCGAGAATGGGAACGCCGCTGGCCATCATCGTGGACATGGTTCTCGAAAATCTCGCGACGGCCACCTTCTTCAGCAAAGGTCCAAATACCGGCGACCTCAGAATAAGATCGTCAATCAGCAGGGTCCCCTTCTCCGTCTTGTAAAAACGCCGGAACGCAAAAACAGCGACAACAATCGCCACAATCACCACGAGGAAATATTTTTGAGTCACCTGGCTGACGTTGATCAGGAACTGTGTGGGACCCGGCAATTGACTGCCAAAACCTTCGAACATTTTCTGGAAAACGGGAATGACCTTGATCAGCAATAATGCAACAACGGCAATAGAGATCACCAGAACACTGGCTGGGTAGGTCATCGCTCCCTTCACTTTGCTTTTCAGCTTCATCGCCTTTTCCATGTAATTCGAAAGGCGCTGCAGGATCACGTCCAGTATGCCGCCGCTTTCTCCTGCGGACACCAGATTCACGAAAAGCTCGTCATAGATCTGGGGATGCTTCCTCAAGGCATCCGACAGCGTTGATCCGCCTTCGATGTCCTCTTTGATGGACCGGATCACTTTGGCGAATGTCTTGTTCTGCTCCTGCTGCGCCAGCAGTTCGAGGCATTGAATCAGAGGCAGTCCCGCGTTGATCATGGTCGAGAAAATTCGACAGAAAATGACGACTTCCTTTTCCTTGACCTTCTTTTTCAGGAACGGCAGGTAGTCCTCCAGATCTTTGGGCTTCGGTTTTATGGTGATCGAAGTCAATCCCTGCCTGCGCAGAATGCCCCGCAGGGCCGCCTCATTCGCCGCTTCAATTTCCCCCTTCTTTTTTTCGCCCTTCCTGGTCTCCGCCTGCCACAAGTATAACGGCATCACTCAGCTCCTTCCTGGCTGTCCCATTTCTGATGGATATCATTCAGAAGAATACCCGCCGCCACGGACACATTCAGGGAATCGATCTTTCCCTTCATCGGAATGCTCAAAAGAAAGTCACATTTGCTTCTGACGATGGATCGAAGGCCTTTCCCCTCCGAACCCATCACAAGACCGACATCTCCTTGATATGATGCGTCATTCATGTCCTGATCCGATGTCGCATCCGCGCCATAGATCCAGAATCCCTTTTTCTTCAAATCGTCCAGTGTCCTGGCCATGTTGGCGATTCTGGCCACCGGCGTGTACAGGACGGCGCCGGCAGACGCTTTGACGACGGCCGCGTTGACTGATGCGGTACGGTTCCCCGGAAGGACGACTGCATGCACGCCGAAGCAGTGGGCCGTTCGGACCAGGGCGCCCAGGTTTTGGGGATCCGTAATCCCGTCCAGCAGAAGCAGCAGACAGCGACGGAACGTCTGATGACGGCCTTCAATGATCCGATCCAGATCCGCATAGGCAAAAGGCCTGCACAAGCCGACGATTCCCTGGTGAGACCGGTGACCAGCCAGTCTCTCAAGGTCGCGCTTTTCATAGAACGCAACGGGAATGCTCTTCTCTGCAGCAAGTGCCAGGATTCTCTGCACCGGTTCCTTGCCGGCATCCCTGCATACGGCGATCCTCAAGATCCGGCAGGGCTCCAACTTGAGCGCTTCCGTTACCGGGTTGATGCCGTAGATGACGTCCATACGCTACTGCATGGAACCGGTCATTTCACTGCTCCCGCGACCGCAGTCCCCGCGATATGTCCTTCAAGATTTCTTCAGCCGCACGCACCGGGTCTTCAGCCGTCCGGATGGGCCTGCCGACCACCAGATAATCGGCACCCCTGCGTACGGCCTCGCCGGGCGAAAGCGTCCTTTTCTGATCGTCGCCCTGAATCTTTAACGCACCCCGCATCCCCGGGGTGACGATCAGGAACTCGGGCCCGCAGACGTTGCGGATCGCCTCGATGTCCTGCGCGGAGGCGACAACACCCGTCACACCGGCGTCCTGAGCGATCTTCGACAGCGTCAGAACAACATCCCCGGTCGAACCGGCGAATCCCATCGCTCGCAAGTCATCATCACTCAGGCTGGTGAGAACGGTGACGGCCAGGATGATGGGCGCGGTTTTCCCCGTTGCCTCCACTTTGCGGCGCACGGACGCGACGGTTTCTTCCATCATCTTCCTGCCGCCCAAGGCATGGATGTTGAACATTGAAGCACCGATCTGCATGGCGCCTTCCGCCGCCCTTGCGACCGTATTGGGAATGTCATGATACTTCAAATCCAGAAAAACCCGGCTGCCCTCTGCAGTGATGTGCCTAACCAGGTCCGGGCCATAAAGCGTAAAGGATTCCTTGCCGACTTTGAACCAGCCGACATGATCCTTCAGCCGTACTACC
>CAYWTL010000042.1:7338-21237 GCA_964460245.1 uncultured Syntrophaceae bacterium
GTTTTTGTAAAAAAGCTCATCGGGTAGTCGCCTACCCAGGAAAATGTTTCTTCCATCCCGCCGCCGATATCGAGGGCAAAAATCAGGCGGCTTCTGGCAGCCATCCGGAGACTTTCATTCCGTGTATTCTTCATCTCCGATAAACTCCGTCTCGTCCGCGACCGAACGGTAGATCTCTTTCACACCCACAAGATACTCGGGGTGGGCATGATACACCCTGCCGGCGGCAATCTCACGAAGGGCCGCGACAATCGCCCGATTGTTCCTGATATCCGTCAAGGGAGCGGAATCCTTCAACAGCTGTTTTGCCCGCCGTGCCGTCAGCATGACCAGGGCAAACCGGTTGTCCGCTTTCCGCAGTGCGTCTTCGACCGTTATTCTCGCCATTTTTCCTCAGCAACCTCCTTGCTTCCCGTTTTCCGTGTAGATCTTCACGTGCCCCGAGAATGTCCATCCTTCATCCGCCCGGTGCAAATATTTTGTCAATCTGCCAGGAACGGCTGCAGCCGTCCAGCCATCCGTTCCCGCCTGTTTGTCTCCGCGATATAGATGGACCGGAGACAATTCACAGCATGATTGATATTATCGTTGATAATCACGTAATCATACCAGATAACTTGTTTAATTTCATCCATGACCTTATGCATTCTTCTCCGGATCACTTCCGGGGTCTCGCCCCGTTTGCTCAGCCTCTGTTTCAGATCGTCGATCGAAGGGGGCAGGATAAAGACAAAAACGCCACCCGGATAATTTCTTTTTAAAGCCCCCGCACCGCCCGGCTCCAGATCCAGCAGAAGATTGCATCTTTCCTCCATGGCGCAGCGAAGGGAATCGATCAATGTACCGTAGAGGTGGCCGTAATTCTCTGTCCATTCGGCAAAGTCACCTTGCCCGATCCGTTCTCGGAAGGAATCCTCTGTAATAAAATGGTAGTCGACACCCTCCCGCTCTCCCGGCCGGGGAAGTCTCGTGGTATAGGACACGGAGAAACGGACGTCCGGACACAGCTTCATGAATTCACGGCAAATCGATGTTTTCCCCGTCCCGGATGGTGCCGATACAACGATAAAAAAGCCCTCGCTCGAATCGTTGCAGCCCGTCGGATTTTCGAGCGCCTGACGATCGCATCTATTCAATGTTCTGAACCTGCTCCCTTAATTTGGAAAGTTCGCTCTTGATCTCGATCACATGGCGGGAGATTTGCGCGTCGCTGCTCTTCGAACCGATCGTGTTCACCTCCCTGTTCATCTCCTGGATGAGGAAATCCACTTTTCTGCCGATGGCTTCCCGACTTTTCAGCATTTCCAGAAATTGTCCGATGTGACTCCGAAAACGAACGATCTCTTCTGTAATATCGCTCTTTTCAGCCATGATGGCAACTTCCTGACACAAGCGGGCATCATCCACGAGCATGCCATCCATGAGCTCCCGCACCCGATCCGACAGCCTTTTATGGTACTCCCTCACATTCCGGGGGACGCCCGCCTCGATTTCACTCAGGTATCCCCGGATCAGTTCGATGCGGTTTTCCAAATCTTCGCACAACGAAGCCCCCTCCTTCTGACGCATTATCATCAGGGAATCCAATGCCTCACGCAAAGCGACTCCCAGCCCCTCCCAGATGGTGTTGACATCCTCTTCGGGCAATTCCAGAGGCACAAAAACATCCTTGAGGCCGGCCAGCATATCCAGGGTAATCTCATCCTTGAGACCGAACTGTTCCTTCAACCGGGTCAGCAGGTCGTGGTAATTCCGAACCAGTGACAGGTTCATCTCGAGAGGCCGCGTATCCTCCATTCCCGCCTGATTTTCCCGCCGGATGTTCACGTCAATCCTGCCCCGGACGAGCTGTTCGTTGATCTTCTTCTTGACCTCCGGTTCAAGCGGTGCCAGATTCGCCGGCATCCTCAGGGAAAGCTCCAGATAGCGGTGGTTGAGCGATTTGACTTCCACGATGTATTTTCGCCCGCCGAGGACGGCCTCCGCCCGGCCATATCCGGTCATACTACGAATCATAGTTGCGAGTCTCCTTGCATTGTTCTTCATCCTCTCTCCAACTGCCGGACACGCCTCTCAAATCCAACAGGTATTTTTCCCGCACTCTGTTCAAGAAGCCGATCATTTGGCTCCCGGCATAATCGGGATAGGTCCATGGAAGCGGCCGGAATGTTCCGTCTGAAAAAATCAGCGTCAGGTCCGCATAAATCCCGTCCCTCAGATAAGGCCGGTGGGAATAGCCTTTGCCGGTTGCCAGTATCAAGTGCGATGGCGAAATGTAGCCCGGATCGATATTGACGCGCCTTTGACGATCCTGTGTATACTGCTCTTCAATCCGGTTGGTCAGGCATTTGATTTCCGGCAGGTCTTCCGGCCGAACCAGCCGCCCGAAACTGACCATTCGCCGGACCAGCAATTTTCCCATTTCCCCTTCATAATAATCCGTCTCGGCAAAGGGCATCCCGGCACTGACAAAATCGGGTTCTCCGAAACGGTCGGTCAGGGTGCCTACCGCCGCACCGATATCGGTCCAGTTTGCGGAAAAGATGCTGATCACCAGTTTAACGGCTTGGGCGGGTCTGGGTCTGCTCATAAAACCCGTTTCAATTCCGACTGGGAAACCGTTGCGGTCCCGACCTTGCCGACGACGATTCCCGCGGCGTGATTGGCCAGAAATGCAGCTTCCGTAAATGTCGCTCCGGAGGCCAAGCACAGCGCAAGAACACCGATCACGGTGTCGCCCGCACCCGTGACATCATAGACTTCTCGGGCTTCCGCCGGAAACCGGGTGTGTTTGATCCGCTTCTTCCTTTCAAAAAGACTCATGCCCTCTTCCCCGCATGTAATCAGAACCGCTCGGAAACGATACCGGTCCAGAAGAGTCTCACCGGCCTGTATCAAATTCTCCGCATCAACCCATTCCAGTCCGGCAGCCCGTCCCGCCTCATGATGATTCGGAGTTACGATGTGAAGGTCCTGGTAAAGAGAGAAATCGCTTTTTTTCGGATCAACGCACACCGTGATCGGCCGGTCCGATATGATCTCGCGGATCCCGTCCAGAAGGGATCGGGTCACAACCCCTTTGCTGTAGTCGGAAACGACGATGGCCCCCAGTTCATCCTTCAGCGCTCGAATGTAATCGATGATGTGCCCGATGCTGTCTTCTTCTACGGGCTGGCGGCTCTCCCGATCATATCTGACAACCTGCTGATTGTGGGCTACAATTCTTGTTTTCAGCGTTGTCGGCCGTTTTGCCTCCACAACGATTCCGGAAGTGTCGATTTGCCTTTTGCGAAATTCACTGACGATTCTTTTGCCCATCTCATCGGCGCCGACGACACCGGCCACGCGCACGCCCCCTCCGACAGCAAAAATGTTGTTCAGGACATTTGCGGATCCGCCGAGCAGAAGATTGTCGGATGTCACTTCAACCACCGGCACCGGCGCCTCGGGAGATATCCGTGAAACCTTCCCCCAGATGAAATGGTCCACCATGATGTCACCCACGACCAGAACCTTGGCGGCAGGAAAGCGGTCAATAATATCAAAAGTCCTTTTTTTGCTTACCCTTTTCATCATTCTGCGGTTCAACATATCTTGATGGCGCCATCATGAATCCTTCACGGGGATTCCGGATCTTCAGCCGGACCGCAAATCGCACCCTGTCGTGTCGACGGACCGGCAAGTCGACGGACCGGCAATCCGAAGCCCTGCGCCGATGATCTTTATATCCTTTCATGCTATTATGATTGAATTCGATTGTCAATGCTTTTATCCTAAAATCATTGATATTTTTTATTATTTCGGGAAGCTGGCACATATTCCTTATTGACTTCAGCCTGACAATCGAGTAGATAGTAAAGCGATTGTAATACTCGATTTTAACAATGGAAAGTGTATGCTGCGTTCTGCCATCATCCTCGCTTTGGGTGTCGTGATCACGGGCTACATGTCTGCATGTGCCGTTATTTTTTCCCTGGCATCGCCGGGAGAGAATAAAATTCACCGGCTTGCCCGGCTGTGGGCGAAGATGTTGCTGATTCTTTCCAACACACGGATTACGGTGGTTGGAGCGGAAAACGTGCTGATCGGAAAACCGCAGATCTTCATGGCCAATCACCAAAGCGATTTCGATATCCTCATTGTTCTCGGCTTTGTCCCCGGACAGTTCCGATGGATCGCGAAGAAGGAACTTTTTAAAATTCCCGTGTTTCGCACGGCGATGAGGAACGCCGGATATATTGAGATCGACCGGCAGCAACACGAAAAGGCGATGAGGAGTCTTGACATTGCGGCGCAAAAAATCCGTGAGGGAAAATCGGTGATGACCTTTCCCGAAGGCACGAGAAGCAAAGACGGCGAAATAAAACCTTTCAAGCAGGGCATGTTTCATCTTGCCATCAAAGCAGGTGTTCCAATCGTCCCGATTTCCATCGTCGGAGCCGGAGACATCATGCCCAAGAGGTCGCTCAGAATCAACCCGGGAAAAGTCACGATGATTATCGACAAGCCTA
Source organism: uncultured Syntrophaceae bacterium (assembly GCA_964460245.1). Classification (GTDB taxonomy): domain Bacteria; phylum Desulfobacterota; class Syntrophia; order Syntrophales; family Fen-1087; genus JAXDBM01. The sequence continues at coordinate 11,850 of CAYWTL010000042.1, forward strand.
TCGACGTCAGTGGCTACACGGTTGAGAACCGGTCGGCTTTGATTCAGCGCGTCACGGATGTCATCGTCGGAAATTACAACCGGGCACAAATGGGCACTACCGCAAACCGACCTGTCGCGGCAAAGCTGACGCAAACGGCAACGGGCGAGGCATGACCGGGATTTTTCCTGACGGTATTCCGAGATGACGGAAAAAACACCCGCCTTCAAAAGGCCCAGAGAAATTGCCGGGGTCATCATCCTCACCATCGCCATCTTTCTGGTGCTGAGCCTCTGCTCCTATCACCCCTCGGATCCATCCTTCACGCACTTTGTTGCAGGTAAGGTAAAAACGCATAACCTCATCGGCTCGATGGGATCCTATACGGCGGATTCCCTTTTGAGGCTTCTGGGCATCGGCGCTTTCTGGCTCCCGGTATTTCTTTCCATCATTTCCTTTAAGTATTTCCTTGACGAGAAGTTCACCCTGAATCCCGCCGGTATCGCCGCGTTTGGCGGACTGCTCCTGGCAACGTCCGCACTTGCCTCGGTTTCTCTAAGCGAAATTCCCGTTTACGGCTTCAAACTGCGTCCCGGCGGATTGCTCGGGTACCTGCTGGATCAGACAGCAAATTCCTTCCTCAGCGTAATCGGCTCTTATATCCTGCTCGTGGTCATTCTGATTCTGTCCCTCATGATCCTGATCGATTTGTCTATCGTATCATTCATGAGTCAGTTGAAAATCCGCATTCTGACTCCCTGGGTCCGGGCCACGGAGCGTTTTACTGGCCTGGTAAAAAATCTGAAGGACAAGAAAATCCTCCCCGAGACAAAGAGAATTGCAAAGATCGACCCGGTCATCGACCTTCCCCAGCCCAAGGGGGAAAAAATACGACCGGCAAAAGTGTCACAGACCCAGTTTGACTTCGTCCCGCCAAGTGGCCGCTTCATCATCCCTTCGCTGACCCTTCTCGATCAGGTTCAGCGTAAAGATCTGCGGATCAAGCGTGAAAGTCTGATCGCCAACGCCAGGATTCTGGAAACCAAACTGGCCGATTTCGGCGTGGAGGGGAAGGTGTCCGAGGTAAAACCGGGCCCTGTGATCACCATGTACGAACTGGAACCGGCTCCCGGTGTCAAAATTAACAAAATCACGAATCTATCGGACGACCTGGCGCTGGCGCTCCGGGCGCCCAGCATCCGGATCATTGCCCCGATTCCGGGAAAAGCTGCCGTCGGTATCGAGATTCCCAACCTTGCCCGTGAACCGGTGCACCTGCTCGATGTCCTGGACAACGAAAACTTTCTGCAGTCGTCTCTGAAACTTCCTATCGCCCTGGGAGAGGACATCGTCGGCAGTCCGGTAATCACCGATCTGATCCGCATGCCGCACCTGCTGATCGCCGGCACCACCGGATCCGGAAAGAGTGTCGGGCTAAACGCCATGATCTGCAGCATTCTGTTCAAGGCACCTCCCGACGAGGTCAAATTTCTGATGATTGACCCGAAGCGGCTGGAGCTTTCCGCCTATGAAGGCATCCCACATCTCCTGCATCCCGTTGTGGTCAATCCCAAAAAAGCCGCTCTGGTGCTGCGGTGGGCCGTGGAAGAAATGGAGAGGCGATATGAAATCATCAGTGAACTGGGCGTAAAGGGAATCGAGACCTACAACCGGGTCATCGAAAAGGCGCGCAGCGGAAAGGGCAAGCTCAACCTGGCGGACAAGGATCCGGGTTGCTCCGTAGAGGGATTCCCAGATCAACATGCAAAGCATCCGGCGGATATCGCCAAGCGTCAGAAACTGCCTTATGTCGTGATTGTGATTGACGAGTTGGCAGACCTGATGATGGTTGCGCAGCGGAATGTGGAGGAGTCGCTGGCGCGCCTCGCCCAGATGGCAAGAGCGGCGGGCATCCATCTGATCCTGGCGACACAGCGCCCGTCCGTCGACGTCATCACCGGCATCATCAAGGCCAACTTTCCCACGAGGATTTCCTTTCAGGTTTCTTCCAAGGTCGATTCCCGGACGATCCTGGATCAGCTGGGTGCGGAAAAGCTCCTGGGCGCGGGAGACATGCTCTTCATCCCCCCCGGCACGTCAAAGCTGGTCCGCATTCACGGGGCCTTTGTATCCGACAAGGAAATCGAAAGGATTGTGGCCTTCATTCGAAAGCAGGCCCAGCCGGACTACGATCCATCCATTGCCGAATACGAACAGGAAACGCCGGAAGGGGAAAAAACGGATGTCGATTTTGACGAAAAATACGACCAGGCGGTGGAACTGGTCACTGATCTGGGACAGGCCTCCATCTCCCTTGTGCAGCGCTATATGAAAATCGGCTATAACCGGGCCGCCCGGTTGATCGAGCGGATGGAAGCGGAGGGGATCGTCGGACCCTCCGACGGCGTAAAACCCAGGAAAATCCTGGCCAAGAAACTTCCAAAGTGAATAACCGAAAGGTTCACATCGCCAGCCTCGGCTGCCCAAAAAATCAGGTGGATGCGGAGGTGATGGCGGCCATCCTCACGTCCAACGGTTTGCAGATCACCGACACACCCGGAGACGCCGGAACGATCATTGTCAACACATGCGCCTTCATCCTCCCCGCCAAGGAAGAGGCCATCGAAGAAATCCTGAAGATGGCCCGCTACCGCGATCGCGGGGTCCTGAAACATCTGGTCGTTACCGGCTGCCTTGCCCAGCGCTACGGACCCGACCTTGCAAGAGAGATACCCGAGGCAGATCTTCTCCTCGGCATGACCGAGGTCCCGAACATCTTCGATCACATCCGAAAGCTGGAGTCAGGCCGAACCCCTGCCGGCAGATCCATCATCCGGAAACCTGATTTTCTGATGAATGCCGGACACTTGCGGCTTTTGCCGCAAGGACTTGTCACGGCATATCTGAAAATTGCCGAGGGCTGCTCCAACCGATGCTCCTACTGCATCATCCCCGCAATCCGCGGGTCTTCACGAAGCAGAACACCTCAGGACATTCTTCGGGAAGCCCGCAGGCTGGCCGGCAGCGGCATTCGAGAGATCGTCTTGATCGCCCAGGATACCACCTCGTACGGACGCAACCTCGGAAAGAGCGGAGCGGGTCTGCCCGCGCTGATCCGCAAACTGTCAGCCATCGATGACCTTGCCTGGATTCGACTGTTGTACACCCATCCGGCCCACCTGACGGAGGAACTGCTGCTTTCCATGGCCGAATCGGAAAAGGTCTGCCGGTATCTCGATCTGCCGATCCAGCATATCGATGATACCGTCCTGAAAGCGATGAACCGCCGGACAGACAGAAAAAGAATCGTGAACCTGATTGAAAAGGCAAGAGAGATCCTCCCCGGTGTAGCCCTGCGAACATCCATCATCACCGGATTTCCGGGAGAAACGAAAGCCCGATTTAACCGTCTGTTCGATTTCATCCGTGAAATCCGTTTCGACCATCTCGGCGTCTTCACCTATTCAAGGGAGGAGGGCACCCGGGCATCCCTTTTCCCATCCCGCATATCGGAGCGGGAAAAGCAAAGACGACGGAATCTGCTCATGGAGGAACAGGCCGTCATCTCCCGCCAAATCAACCGGTCACTGATCGGCAACCGGCAGGAAGTTCTGATTGAAGGAAAATCGGACCGTCCGGATTACAATTTCTGGGGTCGCTGCCGAAGGCAGGCGCCGGAAATTGACGGGATCACCTATGTTCGGGGCAAAAAGCTGAAAGCTGGCGAGATCAGAACTTGCACGGTCCGGGAGGCAACGGAGTATGACCTTTTCGCGGATCCGGCATGAAGGGATGATCTACCGGCCCTTGCACGATGGCTTCCCGCCTCTTCATTTCCCGGGTCCAACTGTAATAGGGACATGTCGTGAGGTTCACATTCCGGTATTTCGGATCCAGGGAAACCTCACAGCCCGCCCATTCGGGAATTTCGATGTGCTGATTTTCATCGTCCAGTTCCACTTCCGCGACGATGAGGCCTTCGTTCTCCCCCTTAAATTCGTCGATCTCCCAGGTCGTACCCTTGAAATCGAGTGTATATCTGATTTTTTCAATCAGGGGCGGGCGACAGATCCGTTCCAGCAGCTCCTCGGCCTCGCGGAGCGGAATTTCGAAGTCGTATTCCGGGCAGGAAAGGCCTGTTTTTCGACCTTTTACGGTAAGGGATGCCCTTCCTCCGGCTGTGCGTATCCGTACGACGCAGTCCTCAGTGACAGATAGGTAGCCCTGGCGGCAGGGAATCCCGGTCGCGCCCTCTCGCCAGCCTTGCCCTGCCACTATGAACTTCCGTTCGATTTCCCTTCCCATGGCAAATTCTCGATCACCGCCCAGATGTCTTCCCTTCCCCGACCGGTTTTGGATGAAAACAGGACTGGCGCCGGTGTGGACGGAATTGTCAGGGTATCCCTGATTTTTTTTTCACGGACCCGGACCTGACTTTTCGAGAGCTTGTCGACCTTTGTGAGGACCGGCAGCACCGGAATGTCCTGTTCACGAAGCCAGGCCAGCAGATCAAGGTCCTCTCCAAGAAGATCCCGGCGGATGTCCATGATGAAAACGACCAACCGCAGGCTCCTTCTTTCTCTGAGGTAGCGTTCCACCATGGTGCCCCAGCTCCGCCGCACGGCATCAGGAACCCTGGCGAAACCGTAGCCGGGAAGGTCCACGAACGCAAGTCTCCCGTTGATGAGAAAGAAATTGATGAGCTTCGTGCGGCCCGGGGTGTTGCTGGTTCTGGCAAGACGATTTCTCAGGACGAGCCGATTGATCAGTGAAGATTTGCCGACATTGGAGCGTCCGACAAAGGCGATTTCCGGCAAGCGGTCTTCCGGATAATTGGAAGGCCGGGTGGCGCTCTTGATGAATTCCACCGACTGGATTTTCATGGACTGTCCGGCCTCCGCCCGATCCGGAGATCACGGCGCCGCGTCGATGCCCTTTCGTGACAAAATTCCGTGGAACTTCCGCCGAGCGGCACGCCCGCACAAAGCCTGTCCGAATCGCCATCGGGACGATAGCAGCGTACATTGTCCGGATCATTCCCGTTCGAAGGTGATCCCGTACTTGTCCAGCTTCCGTTCGAAAGTCGGCCTGGATATGCCCAGAATTTCACAGATCTCACCTTTGTTCCGGGTACTGTTCTCCTTCAGGACCCTGCGGATGTGCTGTTCCTCCACCTCGTCGAGCGTGAGGAGTTTGCCGGGTCCACCCGTTGCAGACGCGGACGCCTCCGGCTTTGCCTGTCGTCCTTCGTCCGTCAGTTCCGGAAAATCACCGCGGACAAGGACCTGTCCTTTTGAAACGACCACCGCCCGGACCAACAGGTTTTCCAGTTCGCGGATATTGCCCGGCCATTTGTACTTCATGAAAATGTCCATCATTTCATCGGAAACACCGAGCACCCGCTTGTGGAGGTCCTTGTTGATCTTAGTCAGAAGATAGTCCACGAGGGGGACAATGTCTTCCCGCCGTTCCCGAAGAGGCGGAATCCGGACGGAAACAATGTTGAGGCGATAATAGAGATCGTCACGGAACCTGTTTTCATGGACCATTCTTTTCAGGTCTTTGTTCGTGGCTGCAATGATCCGGGCGTTGACCCGGACGCGGTCCTTTCCGCCGACCCGCTCGAACTCCATTTCCTGCAGCACGCGAAGCAATTTCGCCTGGAGGTTTAGGGACATCTCGCTGATCTCGTCCAGAAAGACGGTCCCGTAGCGGGCCAGTTCGAATTTCCCCAGTTTGCGGCTGATGGCGCCGGTGAACGAGCCCTTCTCGTGTCCGAACAGTTCGGATTCGAGCAGGGTCTCGACAATCGCCGAACAGTTCACGGCAATGTAAGGCTCGTCCGGCGCGGTATTGTGATGAATGACCTTGGCAATCAGTTCTTTTCCGGTCCCGCTTTCCCCCTCAATCAGTACCGTCGTGCGGGCCTGCGAGACAACCCCGATGGTCTTGAAGATCTCCCGCATCTCCCGCCCGGAACCGATGATGTCCCCCACCTTGAACTGCCGGGACGGTTCCATGAGCAGACCATCGATCTTTTTTTCCATCTCGTAGGTCTTCAGGGCTTTCTGGATGGCCATGTCCAGTTCATCCACATTGATGGGCTTGTGGATATAATCGAATGCGCCGCCTTTCATGGCCTTGATGGTTGAATCCATGTCGTGGTGGGCGGTGATCATGATGACCTTGACGTTTTCATTTTCTTCGTGAAGATCCTCCAGGACCGTGAACCCGTCAATGTCGGGCAGGCGGATATCCAGAATGACGACATCGGGGGAATTTTTAACGAACCGGTTCAACCCTTCCGTACCGGTATTGGCCGTGACCACGTCGTAGCCTTCCTCGGTCAGATAGAGTTCAAGCGTTTCGGAAATCGACACATCGTCGTCAATCACGAGAATCTTCGCCATGCTGTCATCCTTCCTGGTCAATCGGGAAGCTCACCATTACTCGGGTTCCTTGCCCCCTGGCGCTTTGAATATCGATCGTCCCCCGATGAAGATCGATGATCTTCTTGACCTGTGTCATGCCCAGGCCGGTCCCGTATTTCTTTTTTGTGAAAAAGGGATTGAAAATGTGCGGTAAATCGGCTTCGTCGATCCCGCAGCCGTTATCTGCAATGGTGATCCGAATGGCGGGTGGACCGGTTACGCTCCGCCGGACCGCAATCCGAAGCGTGCCTCTCTCCTCCATGGCATCCACGGCATTCCGGTAGACATTCAGAAAAGCCTGTTCCAGCATGGCTGCGTCCCCCGGAAACATCGGGATGGAATCCTCGAATTCCGCCACAATTCGGATGTTCTTGTCCGTGACCAGCCGCTCCGCCAGCGCCAGCGCATTTTCAAGGATTCTCCGGACGTCGGAAGGCTCTTTTTTGGGAGCTGCCGGTCGGGCATAGATCAGCACATCGTTGACCAAGTCTTCCAAGTGCTCGACTTCCCGCTGCGCGATCCGGAATCGCTTCAGGTCGTTCCCTTCCGGCTGCATGCGCTTCTCGAGAATCTGCAGGCTCATTTTGATGGAAGAGAGGGGGTTTCTGACCTCATGGGCGATGCCCGCCGACAGTTGACCGACCGCTGCGAGTTTCTCACTTTCGTAGAACTTTTTCTCCAGGTTCTTGAATTCCGTGATGTCTCTCTGCACGAAAACATAACGGTCCGTCCCCCTTACAGGCCGCGGCGTAACCAGAAGGCTTCGCTTCGAACCATCTCGCGCCGTTGCCTCGATCTCAAAGGGACTGTAGATGCCCTTCTTCACCTGCTCCCAAATTCCCATAAGAAAAACTTTGTGTTCGGGAGCCACAAATTCCGTAAAATGCTTGCCCTTGAGCCGGGTGTACGAGAACGCGCCCTCCCGCGCCAGGTCGCCGCTGACATAGTTGATGATCCCCTCGCTGCTCATGTCAAAGATCGTGTCCGGCGAACTGTCCACGATCGACTGGAGATAATTATGGACCGATTCAACCTCTTTCCTGAGACGGATGTTTTCAGACAGTTCGTCCTGAAGACTCTCCGCATATTCCTTCATGTTGTTGGCTAATTCTTCTTCCCGGGTGACATCCTGAAGGGTTTCGATGGCCGCGATGATCTCGCCCTTCTCATCATGGATGGGAGCGGCCAGAAAATAGAGGTGGCGACTGGCTCCGCCGAGATTTTCATAAAAGTCATTTGCCTCGTACGCCCCGCTGATAATCGTGGACTGTTGCACCCGCTTCTTGCCGTAGAATTTCTTCAGGCCCTCAATGTCGTTGTCCACGATCAGATCGGCGATCACCGGCCGCTTCTCCGGGTAAAAAGGCAGATACTGCTTGTCCGTGCCGATCATCGTCTTTGCATCATAGCCCATCAACTCCGCACACGCCCGGTTCCAGAACATGATCCGGTGGTCCCGGCCGATGACAAAGGTCGGTATGGGAGATCCCTCGATAATCCCCTCAATGGTCTTTTTCTCCCGGGAAATGGTTTCCTGCCAGTTTTCACGCTCCTGAAGACGAAGTTGCTCCCGATTGATCTGAATCTGTCGGAATCCGGTATAGATCATGGCCAGAAAGGCGATGGCCACGGCGAGAACCAGGGCTTCGCGCTCCACCACCGCGATATCCGGTGAATCATGAACGGCCAGGAAGGCCAAGAAGATTACAGCGGCAACCAAAATGATTTTCAACCAGATGGGGATTTTCATGCGCCGTCTGTCTGATGCCGTTCAGTACCGGTTCCGGTTTTTATCGCAGTCACTCCGTTGCAGCACATCAACCCAATCGGGCATGCCATCACCGCAGCGTGTGACTTTGACTTGACTTTAATCCTGGAGATCGCCTTTGCGTTTCTTGTCGCGATAATCTTTTACGGCAATGATGACATAGACGGATACGGCCGCCGTCAGGGAAATCAGGAGGGTCGTCAATCCGCTTTCGATCCCGATGATCCGCTGGCAGATCAGCCAGACCACCAAATAAGTGACAGCCGTCAGTATTTCCTGCATCTTGAACACCTTTCTGTCGCGGATTTGTCATGGTTTCGCTCGCATGAACGCCATGATCGAGAATTCGCTTAAATATTAACGATTCTGCTGGAATATTTCAATATAAATATACCGTCACGGGCTGCATCTCGGATCACGGTTCTACTTTTCGTTAAATTTCTTCACGCTGTTGAATAAAATGTTCAATGAAAAACGCTCAAATTGGCAAGCATCACATCCTTTGAAAATAATTCTACGAGTATTTGCAGGATGTTATGGAAAAACATGTCCGCTAATAGTTGGGTGGCATATGAGTTGCAAGCGTTTTGCGCAGTTCAAAGAAATTTGACCTTTGCTGTGCACTTTTTTTGTGCTAGAGAAAAGGTAGAAACACACAAATATTTACAAATCAAGCAGGAAAGGAGAAAAAAGATGTTAGGGAAATTCGGTAAAGGGTTGTTGACACTTTTTGTATCAGCAGGGGCTTTGTTATTGTCGTCTCCGGTCGTTTTCGCGGCGGAGGCACTTCCGGGAGCAGGCGAGTCCTACATAAAAGTGATCTTTGCAGTCGGCGCAATGGTCGGAGCCGGATTGGCGATTGGTCTCGGCGCCATCGGTGCCGGTGCGGGCATTGGTGATGCGGCAAGTGGTGCGTGTACGGCAGTTGGCAGAAACCCCGGGGTCCAAGGGAAGATCATGACGGTCATGCTGGTCGGTATGGCCATGGCGGAATCCGTCTGTATCTATGCGCTGGTCGTTGCGCTGGTCCTTCTCTACGCAAACCCCTACATGCGTTATTTTTTAGGTTAATCAGGAACTTGACATTAACTTCAAAATAACAACAGTTAGGGGGAAAAGCGAATGTCAGAAACTACGAAGGGCAAGCAGTTATTCACTGTAGCGAGAGTATTCTTCCTGCTTATCGTAATCCCCTTATCACTGATGGCTA
>CAYWTL010000043.1:0-20973 GCA_964460245.1 uncultured Syntrophaceae bacterium
CCAGTCCCGCGATGATCCGTTCCACCGCCTCTTCGAATTCCGCCAGCCCCACTTCCTTCTTGTCCCGGCGGACGGCCAGCAGCGCCGCCTCGTTGACCAGGTTGGCCAGATCGGCGCCCACCATCCCCGGCGTCATGTTGGCCAGGAGTTCCAGGTCCACGTCCGGACCGGCCTTGATCTTTTTCATGTGAACCCGCAGGATTTCCTTCCGGCCCACCTTGTCCGGCCGGTCCACCAGCACATGGCGGTCGAAGCGCCCGGGCCGTAGCAGGGCCGGGTCGAGAATCTCAGGCCGGTTGGTCGCGGCCATGAGGATGACGCCCACCTTGGTGTCGAAGCCGTCCATCTCCACGAGAAGCTGGTTCAGAGTCTGCTCCCGCTCGTCATGGCCGCCGACGGTGGCGAATCCACGGGCCTTGCCCAAGGCGTCCAGCTCGTCGATGAAGATGATGCAGGGCGCCTTCTTCTTGGCCTGGTCGAACAGGTCGCGCACGCGAGCCGCCCCCATGCCCACGAACATCTCCACGAACTCCGAACCGCTGATGCTGAAGAAGGGAACACCGCTCTCCCCGGCCACGGCCTTGGCCAGCATGGTCTTGCCCGTGCCGGGCGGTCCCACCAGGAGGATGCCCTTGGGGATTTTTCCGCCCAGCTCGGTGAACTTGGCCGGCGTTTTCAGAAATTCGATGACCTCGACCAGTTCCTGCTTGGCCTCATCCACGCCGGCGACATCGTCGAAGGTCACATTCAGCTCGTTTTCCATGTAGATTTTGGCTTTGTTCTTGCCGAGCGTCATGAAGCCGGCCTGCTGGGAACCCATCCGCCTCATCATGAAATACCAGATTCCGACGAAGAGGAGGATCGGAACGACCCAGGAAAGCAGGTCCCGCAGGAAGGTGGATTCGATTTCCCCCTTGAAGCTGATCTTGTATTGATCCAGCAGCGTGGACAATTCCGGATCGACGCGGATGGTCCGGAAGCCCCTGGTTTCACCGGCGGCGGCGCCGTCCGCCTTCATTCTGCCCTGGATCTGGTTGGCCGTGACGGCAACTTCCGTGATCTTGCCGGACTTGAGCAGACCGAGAAACTGGCTGTAGGGAATTACCTGATAGGCGAACATGGATGCGATGTAACTCTGGATGATCAGAACCACCCAGACACCGAGCAGGACATACCAGATCGAAAATTTGTGTTTTCTTTCCATCGCGATCCCTCCCGTTCCTTTGTTGCGGCGGCTTTGTGAAAATACTACCAGATTGCGACATTTGCCTCAAGGTGATTTGATGATTTTGAGATTGACAGATCTGCCCGGCTCTGCGAAAGTTCGCCGCAAGTATTGATGCGGAAAGTCCGGGACATCCGCAGGGAGGATAGCAGAAGTGAACTTTTTTAAAGCAGCGGCCGTGAAGATCTGCGAGCAGGCCCGCCGGGAAAAGCGTCTGATCGAGGGATGCACACTGGAGGAAATCAAGCGGCTGGCCGTCCGCCAGGACGGGGTGATCCAGACGCAGATGGGTTCGGTAGCGGCCGATTCCGAGCCCATGAACCGCTCCGCGCCCCACACCCGAAACAGCATCGATCACCCCTTCGGAGAGCCGGAGGAAAGGCTGGCTGCGCAGGCCGTCGATGTTCTTTCCAGGGAGCGCGTCATTTCCCTGGATACGATCATCGGCGACGGTCGTGACGGCGTGACGGCCCGTTTCCTGATTCCCGAACCGTACGCCCAGCTTGCCTACGGACTCAAGCTCCTCTTCGATCGGCCGGAGGCGCGCGTGATCGACGTTCCGACCTACACGATCGTCTATTTCACCGACGGGCAGTTCGAGGCGAACAAGGCGAAGAAACTGCTGGACAAGGACGTCATGGTCCGCCTCTTCATGGGTGAGAGGCGGGGCGAACAGGTCAAGATCTGCCGGAACACGATCTATCTGGGAGAGGGCAAGAAGGGCATTTTCCAGTTTGAAGACTGGCGGGTGAAAGCCATCGATCGGTCCGGGATCTTTCTGCATGCGGGCGCGCGCCGGGATTATCTATGGATCTACGATGAGAACACGGAGCGTCCGGAACTGCAGGAAGTGGTGATGGCCGTGTCGGGTCTCACGGCGACCGGAAAGACCACGACCCTGTGCCGGAAATTTTCCAAGCTGCCGCGGGAAACATCGGAGATGATCGGCGATGACGGGGGAGCGATCGGTTTTGACGGCAGCTATACCGCTTTTGAAGTCGGCGGCCTTTATGTCAAGACGGAAGGGTTGGATGAAAGCCAGCCGGAGATCCTGCGCGCCGCGGAGTCCAGGGACGCCTTCCTGGAAAACGTGGCCATTACCAAATACCCGTACATGCCCGATTTCAAGGATATCGCCAAGACGGGAAACGCCAGGGCCGTCGTCAGCCGCCACAATCTGGAGATTGCCTCCGGGAGTCTTCGCGCGGACCGGCTTCACTACATCGTCATTCTGACCCGCAATCCGCTGGTCAATGTGATCAGCCGCCTGACGGCGGAGCAGGCCACCATGCAGTTCATCTATGGCGAATCCATCGAGAGCAGCGGCGGGAATCCCGAGGAGGCCGGGACGTTCAAGCGGGAATTTTTCCTGGATCCCTTCATCACGGGCGATCGCATGGAACACGCCATGATCTTTTATGATATCGTCCGGCGGAACCGGATTCCCTGCTACCTGGCGAACACGGGAACGATCGGCCAGCATGACCAGAAGGTGACGCTGCGGCAATCCCTGGCAACCTACAACGATCTGGTCCGGAAACAGCTCCGTTTCAGCGTGGAGGGGGACTGGCTGGGCCATTATTACCCCATCCAGTGCGACCGGGCAAACCTCGATCTGATGCGCGCCTGTCGATTGTTTGAGGATCGGAACCTCGCGGAAAAAAGAGTGGCGGACTTTCTCCGGGGACGGGCTCAGTACCTGGAAGCCTTTGAGGCAAAATACGGGCGCATTCCCGATGCCATCCGCGAGTCCCTGCCCTACCGGGAGGCCGGCCATGCCGTGGCCGAGAAAATGAACGGTCAGTAGGAGCGGGCAGCGCATTTTCAAGTTGTCTTTCCGATCGCTGCAAAGGACCGGATAGGCGAAACGAACATTGCCGCAATTTTCCACCTGGAGGCCCTGGAATGAAAGACCACGAAGAACTGCACCCCGGATTCAAGGAGACGCTGCTCGCGAAAATGCAGGAAGCATCCCCCTTTTGGGCGTTGCTGGGAATGGAGCTTGCGGATGTTCGGAAAGGGTGGGCGATGGTCCGGCTTCCTTTTTCGAGAAAGCTCGTGCACCCGCTGGGGATCGCCCACGGGGGGGCGGTCTTTTCCGCGGCCGACTCCGCGGTGGCCATGGCCTTGATCGGCCTGGTGGAGCGGGATGAGACCTTTACCACCGTAGAGATGAAGATCAATTACCTCCGGACGTTCCATGAAGGTGAAATCATGGCGGAAGCGCGAATTATCCACAAAGGCGGAAAGACGGCCTTGGGCGATGTGGAGGTCAAAAACGGCAACGGGCAACTGATCGCCAAGGGGCTGGCAACCTACATGATTCTGAAGAAAGACGATTTCATCCCCATGCCGGACCTGGGGGCGTGAAGCGACGGCAGAGGATCCCGCCGCGGTGCGATGACCGTCAGATATAAGGGAAGATCTGCTGAATGACGATCCGGAAATTCCTCCGGACGTTTTCCGCACCGTCCACGATGCCCATATGGCCCGGCAGGAGGCATTCGATGTCGAAGTCGGCCAGATTCCGAATGCTCGTCTTCAACAAGGCGCCGCTCCCCCCGGGGAAATCCGTCCTTCCGACGCTTCGGTCGAAGATCACGTCTCCACAGAACAGGGCTTTTCGCTTCGGCCAGTAAAAGCCGACGGATCCCGGAGAATGTCCGGGGATCAGAAGCACCTCAAAGGATTCGTCGCCCAGAGCGATTTCCCCTTCGATCAGGATCAGATTGACCGGCGTTTTCGGCCGGTTCAGGCCGAATAGACTGTAAAGGGAACCGCCCTCTCCGTTCAGGAATGCAACTTCCTCGCCATGCATGGCGATGTTGACCCCGTCGGCGGCAAAATATTCCGATCCTTCAAAATGATCCGGATGCGAATGAGTGTTGAGGATATGGCGGATGTCCGTTTGCCGGATGCCGTCGCATCGCATGCTCTCCAGCAGCGACGGCACATGGCACGTCAGGCCGGGATCGATCAGCGCTTGAACGGAACCGCCGATGTAGTAGCTGTTGCAGTTGTTGTCGAACATGTCCTTCCATTCGTAAACATAAAGATCCTCGGCATACTTCATGACGATTTCCTCTCTAAGACCGGACCACGGCATTGCCGAACTGGCTCTGTCTCTTTCCGGTGATGGTGGCGTAATAGGCCTGAATCTGCAGCATATCCTCATCAATGCGTCCCGTGGGGAAGAAGGTGGGGCCGATGCCTCCCGCCTTGCGCCGGTAGTCGAGAAACCCCAGCACGATCGGAACGCCGGCGCCCCTGGCAATGTGGTAAAAACCCGTTTTCCAGTAGCCGACCTTCTTGCGGGTCCCTTCCGGCGGAACCACCATAATCAGGTGATCGCGCTCCTGAAAGGCCTGGACGGACTGGTCGACCACATTGTGGGATCGGCTCCGGTCGATGGGTATGCCGCCGAGCCACCGTAGGAGGCCTCCGAAGGGCCAGCGGAACATGGCGGCCTTCCCCATCCAGTAGATTTTGACCTTCAAAGCGAACGCAACGGCGAGCGTAATGGGGAAATCCCAGTTCGAGGTGTGCGGGGCGGCAATGATGACAAATTTTCGAATCGAAGGCATCTCGCCTTCGACACGCCATCCGAGTGTTTTCAAGAACGTCAAACCCGCCCAGGCGGTGAATCGATTGGCTGACAGTCCCTGTTTCAGCATGATTTCATCCCGTTTTCACGGCTCATGGGCCTGGCAGCCGTGAACCCGCTCGTAGGCCTTGCAGAAAGGGCACAAGCCCCCTTCAACAGCCCGGACGAAGCGGTAAGCGGCGCCTTTTTGCCTGTTCCGGGCCTTTCGGCAAACGGGGCAGCGTTCGCATACCCTCGCCAATGCCCGGTCCGTCTCGCGTGTGCGCGCCCGGTTCATAGGACGATCTTGACGGCCGGGTGCTTCCGCAGCGCCTCGTAGAGCGAGACCCGGTCCGCTTCGCTTTCAACTTCCCGATCCACGTTCAGGCAGTGGTACCGGTCCGCCGAGCTGCTTCGAGAGAGCGTCACGGCACAGTCGCCGCCCGAAGCCAGCGCTGCGATAGCCGCCCGCATCCCGTCCAGGTTTTCGCCGATCACCTTGTAGGTCCAGCGGCAGGGGTATTCGATTCTTGCTTTTACCTTCCGGCCATGCATTTTCCGTTCACAAAATCCTTCCCCGGTCGGTCCCTCCGTACGGATTCGGCTGCGGCTCCGCGGCAGGCTCCACGCGCCCTGGGTGACCCCTGACGACGGATTTCGGGGAAGGGCGGGAGGATGATCGATCGCCTGCGAGGGCCGCACGGCTGCCGGCCGGTCAGGGGGTCTGTGACAGGACTTCCCGGATTTTCTCCTTCAGCGTGCCGCCCTCGAATGCCTTCTCGGCCGCTTCGGACAGCGCACTGCTGATCTGCTGGCCCAGCAGATCTTCCGTGAAATAAACGTGTTCCAGCGTGTTTTGGCTTTCGGTCGTTACCCGGTAAAAGATCCTGCCGGTACGGACATCCGCGAAGGTGAAACCGAGCTTCACATGGGATCGATAGGATATGATCGGGACGTCGCTCTGGCAGGTGATTTCAAGGGCTTCGATATTGCCGCCGACCAGGATCCTTCCCCACTCCTTTTTGACGGCGTCCTCTTTGAGGTTCCAGGCCGGTACGGCCACGGACACGCGGTACCCCGATTTGACCAGGATGTCTCTGACAATCGCCGATACGGCCGCTCCCGGCTTGAGATTCTTGGGAAGAACGGTATACTGGCCGCCGGCTGCCGTCGTTACCCTGCCGATTTTCAGATCTTCGCCGCCCGGCCTCGCATCGTTGAACAGGGCAACCGTGACGATCGTTTTTTGTCCCTTGTCGGCGGTCGGGATCACAATGGCGGAGGGTTCATACTGCAGGGTGACGGAGTAGAGGGACGGAGTGCAGGCAATCAGGGCGGATACCAGGCACAGGATGGCACATGCCCGAATCATCGCTGATCCGGCCGGACTGTGGTGGCGTGCCCGGTCCATGAGCGCACTGCTTGGATGCAACATGACCTCCCCTTGTGCGTCCTTCCCCTTCTCCCTGGGCGCACGTGCACTTCTAACCATAGTCGGCCTTGAATTGCAAACACTTTCCTTTTCGTGACGTCCGGGGGCCGTTCCTCCCCCACCGCTGGAGGCGTGGAAGGCGGCCCCCGGCGGGAAGGAAGGCTCGGGGAGTGCTCAACCGGCGGACGGCTTTTCGGAGAATCGGTCGTGCATTTCCGCGATGGACAGAAAAAGCGCGGCGATGATCGGGCCGATGACGAACCCGGAAAGGCCGAAAACGATCAGGCCCCCCAGGGTCGAGAGAAAGATCAGCAGCGGGTGCATGGCGACATCGGTTCCGATGATGATGGGGCGCAGCAAATTGTCCACCAGGCCGATCACGAGAACACCGAAGGTGAGGATGGCGATGCCTTCCCCGATATGGTTGCCCAGCAGCATGATCAGACCTGCCGGCGCCCAGATGATGGAACAGCCGATGCCCGGGAGGATGGCAAGTACCGTCATGAGCAGCCCCCAGACCATCGATCCCTCGATGCCGGTCAGGAAAAAGATGAAGCCCCCGGAGATGCCCTGCAATCCGCCCAGAACGATTGTGGCCTTGAGCGTCGCCCGGGCCGTGGCGGTGAATTGTTTGTAGAGGATTTTCGTCTTGGCTTCTTCCAGGGGAGACATCCGCAGGATGCCTGCGAGGATCCGGTCCGTATCGCGAAAGAAGAAAAAAAGCGTGTAGAACATCACGCCGAACTGGACCAGAAAGATAATCGTGTTCTGCGTCAGATTGGTCAGATGGACGAAGAGGTAATTGGCGATGCTTTTGGCCCCGTCGGAAACCTTCTCGATGATGAAGGACTCATCGAGCGGAATTCTTTCCAGGTAGGGGTTGTCGGCAAAGAGAGCGATGACCTTCTGTACCTTCGCTTCCAGGGCGCTCGTGTCCTTGCTGACGGCATTGTAGATCTGGATCGATTCGGAAACCAGCAGGCTCCCGATGAGGGATGCCGGGATGATGATGATCAGAACGATCGCCGACAGCGTCAAGGTGGCGCTGAGATTGGGGCGTTTCAGCTTCCCGTCGATTCGCCGGTGCAGGGGCCTGAAAATGCCGGCCAGGACCGCGGCCCAGAAAATCGGTGTGAAGAACGGTTTCAGCAGATAGAGAAACAGGAGGGTGACAACACCCAGTATCGCGAAGAAAACAACCTGCTGGACTTTTTTGGGATCCATGGGGGGCCGGCTTTCGGATTGCGGAGAGGAATTCGCTTCCCTACGGCCGGAAGGTTACCCAATTCACAGGATTTAATCAATCCCTGTTTTTACGATCCTGTCATCCGGGAAGGTCCGCTCCGGAAACGCGCTTTTGCTGTCCATTTCGGGCGACATATGCTAGATAAGATCCATGTCGCAGTGGGTGCGTGTGGGTAAAATACTCGTGACCTGCCCCAAAGGGCTCTCGCCCTGCCTGCAGGCGGAGATCCGGTCCCTGGGTTTTCCGGTTCTTTCGGCGACGGAGGCGGCGGTCGAAACGGCAG
Source organism: uncultured Syntrophaceae bacterium (assembly GCA_964460245.1). GTDB lineage: Bacteria > Desulfobacterota > Syntrophia > Syntrophales > Fen-1087 > JAXDBM01. Next base: position 7,770 of record CAYWTL010000043.1, read on the forward strand.
GATCGCTGATGGACACCCTGACGCTGAACCTGAACCTCCGGACCGGCCACCGGGTTCTCTATCGTTTTCATGCCATGCAGGCAAGAACGCCCGAGGAGCTGTACGACGGCCTGACCCGGCTTCAGTGGGAAGAGGTCATCGATCCGGACGGATATCTCTGCGTCACCTCCTTTGCCGACACTCCGGCCATTCGCGACGGCCGGTTTTTGAATCTGAAAGGCAAGGATGCCATCGTCGACCGGCTGCAGCGGGTCTGCGGGCGCCGGCCCGATTCCGGCCCCGACCGGGGCAGGACCGTGGTCCATCTGTACTGGCGGGATCCAACCGTCATGGTGTACCTGGATACGTCCGGCGAACCCCTGTCGCGGCGGGGATACCGCAAGATTCCCCTCGGGGCCCCCATGCAGGAAACCCTGGCCGCGGCGGTGGTGCTGGCTTCCGGATGGAAGAATCAGGGAAACTTCATCAATCCCATGTGCGGCAGCGGAACGCTCGCGATCGAGGCGGCCATGATCGCCGCGGACCGGGCCCCGGGTCTGGTCCGGCATCAGTACGGATTCATGCACATCAGAGGGTTCCGGCCTTCAGCCTGGCGCAGTATCCGGACGGAGCGGCGAAAGGAGGTAAAAAGTGTTCTTCCCGGAAGGATCATTGCCACGGACCACAACCGGGAAGCGGTCGATGCGGCCCTGCAGAACGCCAGAACGGCCGGCGTGGACCACCTGATCGAATTTTCGGTCTGCGATTATCAGGAGACGCTCTTGCCGGACGGAGGGGGGGTAGTGATCGTCAACCCGCCCTACGGAGAGCGCCTGGGCGAGGTCAGGGCGCTGGAGGCGACCTATCGGGGCATCGGGGATTTTTTCAAGCGGAAGTGCCAGGGCTACAGGGGCTGCCTTTTCACGGGCAACCCGGTCCTGGCCAGGCAAGTAGGGTTGAAAACGAAACAAAGGATTCCCTTCTACAACGGCGAGATCGCATGCCGGCTGCTGGTGTACGAGCTTTATGAAGGCAGCCGGAAGGCGTTGCGTCCCCCTCTCTCCGGTGAACCAGAGGGGATCGAAAAGGAGGGTCCGTGAACCTCGCGCTGGTCCATCCTGTCGGGGTCTTCGATTCCGGCGTCGGCGGCCTGACCGTTGTCCGCGCCATCATGGAACGGCTTCCCTTTGAAAACATCATCTATTTCGGCGACACGGCCCGTGTTCCATATGGGATCAAGTCGGTTGAAACCATTACGCAATATGCCGCACAAATCGCGGACTTTCTCCTGCAGCAGAAGGTGAAGCTGCTCATCATCGCCTGCAACACGATCGCATCCGTGGCCGGAGAGGCGGTTCAGGAGCGCTCACCCGTCCCGGTTCTCGACGTTATTGACGCCGGCGCCCGCATCGCCGCCGCGGAGACGCGCACCAGACAGGTCGGCGTGATCGGGACTCCGGCCACGATCAACAGCAATGCCTACGCCCGTGCCATTCACCGCTACGATCCGGAGGTCCGGATTTATTCCCAGGCCTGTCCGCTCTTTGTGCCGCTGGTCGAAGAGGGGTGGCTGGATCACCCCGTGACGCGCCTCACGGCGCAGGAATACCTCAAACCGGTGATTGCCGAGCATATCGACACGCTGGTTCTGGGGTGCACCCATTACCCGCTGCTCAAGGCCCTCTTCGAGGATATCCTGGAACCGGGCATCCGCCTGGTGGATTCGGCCGAGGCCATGGCGGCGATCGCGGCCCAGTTGCTTGCGGACCGGAAGCTCTCGAACCCACTGCGAATTCCACCACAGTACCGCTTCTTCGTGACGGATGTTCCCTATCGGTTTCAGACGATCGGCGAACGCTTTCTGGGCCGGAGCCTCTCCCATGTCGATCTGGTCAAACTCTGAGGAACTGAACCGATGAAGATTCTCCTGGCCGGCTACAACATCGACTATGAAACCATTCAGGACATCGAGGACGCCCTGCCGGACCTGGAGGAATTGACGCCGGAGACGATCGCCGCCGCGTACGCCCGGATCAGCCGGAGTCCCAGGCCGGTGAACGAGCTGCGGGCGCTGGCGCGGGCGGAAGTCGAAAAGGCCCGCCGGTCCAACCGCAGCATCGTCTTCGACATGGGCCACAGCTCGATTGCCGAGCATGCGGTCTTCAACATCGACATTCTGGGCGTCTCCCGTCTGCTGGTGGAGGAGATCGAGAAGTTCCGGCTTTGCTCCTATACGGAAAAATCCCAGCGCTATGTTTTCCTGAAAGACGATTTCGTCATTCCCCGGGAGATTCAGGAGGCGGGCTTGAAGCCGGTGTTTGCCGGGATGATCGGGGAGCAGAACCGTTTCTACCATGAGTTGTACGGTCGATTGCGTTCGCATGTGCTTGAACGGAATCCGGACCTTGCCGCTGATCCCGAAAACAAGCCGCTGCTCGAAGGGTGGGCTAAGGAGGACGCCCGCTACATCATCGCGCTCGGCACGGAAACCCAGCTCGGCATGACGATCAATGCCCGGAATCTGGAGCTCATGCTGCGGCGTCTGGCCGCCCATGAACTGGAAGAGGCCAGGACTTTCAGCCGCCGGCTCTACGACGCGACAAAAAACGTCGCCCCTTCCCTGATCCGGTACGCGGCCGCCACGGATTACGATCGCCTGACGCGCCGGGACCTGAGGGAAAAGGTATCCGCGCTGGTCGCCGGTATGGCGCCTGCGCCGGCGGCGCAGCCGGCCGGGCAGGAAGCCGTGGTTTTGACCGGCGCGACGGATCGGGCCGACGATCAAATCGCGGCTGCGCTGATCCACGCGTCCGCCGCTCTGCCGAAATCCCGGTGCCTCGAGCTGGCGGCCGGCATGGAAATGCGGGAAAAGGCCGACCTGATCAAAACCGCATTCCGACACCTTAAGGCCTTCGATCCGGTGCTTCGCGAATTCGAGCACATCGACCTTCACTTCGAACTGATCGTCAGCGCGAGTTGCTTCGCCCAGTTGAAAAGGCACCGCATGGCGACCCTCACCGGCCAGGATTACGACCCGGTGCTGGGCGTCACGGTTCCGCCGGCCGTGTCGGAGGTCGGCATGGATGCGCCCTTTCTGGAAATCATCGCGCGCACGGAGGCCGCTCATGACCGCTTTCGGCAGACCGTTCCGGCGGCGGCGGCGTACATTCTGACCAATGCCCACCGGAGGCGGGTCGCCCTGAAAGTCAACGCGCGCGAGCTGTATCACATTGCCCGGCTTCGCGCGGACCGCCACGCGCAGTGGGATATCCGGCAGATCGCGGAACGGATGATCGCGCTGGGGAAAGAGGCGATGCCGCTGACGCTGATGCTGGCAACCGGCAAAGACAGCTTTGCCTCCCTGTATGATCAAACCTTTCCATCTTGACCGCATTCAGGAAGGCCGTTTTCTGGTCCGGCCGAACCGTTTTGTTGTGCGCTGTGCCGTCGGCCGTCGGACCTGCGAGGCCTATCTGCCCAATCCGGGCAGGCTCTGGGAGCTTCTTCAACCGGGACGGACCCTCTATCTGGTCGAAAATCCCGGCAAAGAGGAAGGAAAGCTGCACTGGCTCTGCATCGCCGCCGTGCGGGATGGACGGCCGGTTCTGCTGCATACCCATTGGACCAATGAGGCGGCGGCCTGTTTGATTGACCGGCAAAGGATCCCCGGTCTGGAAAACGCCCGGATCGTCAGGCGGGAAGTTGCGGTCGGTCGAAGCCGTTTTGACTTTCTGCTGCACAGGGGAGAGCAGCCCGGTCTGCTGGAGGTCAAATCCTGCACGCTGTTCGGCCGCCGCATCGCCATGTTCCCCGATGCCGTGACCCTGCGGGGACGAAGGCATTTGACGGAGCTGGCCGCGCTAACCCGGGAGGGAACGCCGGGCATGGTCCTGTTCCTGGTTCACTGCGCCCACGCAGGGTTTTTCCTGCCCGATTACCATACGGATGTCGAGTTTGCGCGGACCTTCCTCGCATTGCGAGGCGTTCTCGAATTCAAGGCCGTTGCCGTGCAATGGCGAAAAAACATGACGCTCAGCGACGGCGTGCGCGAACTGGCCATTCCCTGGGATATTCTGGAACGGGAGGCCGGGGATTGCGGAAATTACATCCTCGTTCTGGAGCTTGCCGCGGACCGGGTCATACCCGTCGGGGGCCTCGGGAGGGTTTTCTTCCGGATGGGTCATTACCTCTACGTGGGATCGGCCCGGAAGAACCTGGCGAAGCGGATCGAGAGGCATCTTCGAAAAAGAAAAACATTCTTCTGGCATGTCGATTACCTGCGAGACCAGTCGGAGCGGTGCACGGCTATACCCATTCGGACCCGCTACACCCTCGAACACGAAATCGCCCGGGCACTTGGCGGGGTCGCGGAATGGTCGATTCCCGGCTTCGGCTGCTCCGATTGCGCCTGCGAAACCCATCTTTTCGGAATGAGTGTCAATCCGTTGCACGTGCCGCAGTTTGTCAGCCTCCTTCAATACTTCCGGATCGACCGCCTGGAGTCACTGCTCTAAATTTACCTTGAGATTTAAAAATCAGTTTGTTAGCGTCTGCGGAGATCGAACGGCATCTGAATGCGTCGGGAGCGGATCGAATGGGAATGACGAGAGAAGAGGCGCTGGCGCTGCTCAGGCAACATGTCCGGGACGAGCGCATGCTTGCCCACTCCTATGCATCGGAAGCCGTCATGCGGGCCCTGGCCCGGCGGCTGGGGCGGGACGAGGAGAAGTGGGGGCTGGCCGGCCTGCTGCACGACATCGATATCGAAGACGTCAAGGGGGATCTGAAGGTCCACGGCCTGGAGGCGGCGCGAATGCTCACGGAACGGGGTGTTGATCCGGACGTCGTGGACGCCATCCGAATGCATAACGAAATGGCGGCCGGCGCTACGCGGAGCGCGGAACTTCACCATGCCCTGGCGGCGGGCGAGACGATAACGGGGCTGATCACGGCCACGGCGCTGGTCTACCCGGACCGGAAACTGGCCGGTGTCAAGGTCAGGTCCGTGACCAAGCGCATGAAGGAGAAAGCCTTTGCCGCATCGGTTCGCCGTGAAAACATCCTCGAATGCGAGAAGATCGGCTTTTCATTGGATGCCTTTTCCGGCATCGCCCTGGAGGCCATGCAGGGTATCCATGACGAATTGGGGCTGTAGTTTCGAACAGATCCGGTCGGGAGGAAGAACGACGACCAGGGGACGGGCATGCCGGCAAATGCCGACGGGCGGGCTCGCAAGCGGTCGGTCCGGTGCGGGATTCCCGGCTCCCGTGGCGCCGTCATCAGGGAGGATGAGCGAATGAAATTTCATAATGTTCTTTTCGAAAAAACGGATCAGGTGGCCACCATTACGCTGAACCGGCCGGAATCCTACAACGCGATGAACGATGGCCTTCTGAAAGACCTTGCCAAGGCCCTGGAAATCTGTGCCGACGACGATGAGACCCGTGCGGTCGTTCTTACGGGCGCCGGCAAGGCATTCTGTTCCGGCGGGGACCTCTCCTCCTTTCGGGAGGAAATCGACACCAACCCCTCCGACCCGCTTCGCCAGTTGATCAAAGTGCTCAATGTATGCGTGCTCGGCATTCGAAGTCTGCCCAAACCGGTTCTCGCCTCGGTCAACGGACCGGTGGGAGGCGGTGGTATGAGCCTGATGGCCGCATGCGACCTGAGGATCTGCGCGGCTTCCGCCCGCTTCCGTCAGGCTTATTCCAATCTCGGCCTGGTGCCGGACGGCGCCTGGTCGCTGGTGGTAGGCCGGCTCATCGGTTTCGCGCGGGCCCAGGAACTGATTTTCATGGACCCGGTGTTCGACGCGGAACAGGCTCTTGCCTGGGGGCTCGTGAACCGGGTGGTTGCGGATGCCGACCTGATAAGGCTCACGGGGGAAATTGCGGTCAAACTGGCCCAGGGGCCGACGCGGGCCTATGCCATCGCCAAGGAGAACATCAATCATTCCATGCTCGATCTGCTGGAACGGCAGCTGGAGCGCGAGCGGTCCGGGATGATCCGGGCCGGTAAAACAGCCGATTACAGAGAGGGCCTGAAGGCCTTTTTCGAAAAGAGGCCTCCGGTGTTTTCCGGAAAATAGGAGGGCCGGCAAGCCGGACAGCCGATCCGCGGAAGTCCGGCGGGATTCCTGACTGGAGAATGTCCGACATGCGAAAATTGAATCCGGATTACATCGGCATGGTTTGCGCCTTGGCCAATCAATGCCCCTATTTCCGGCTCCTGTCCATGGAAATTCGCGAGCTGACGCGCGGGCGAGCGCTGCTGGAGGCGGACGTGTCGGAAAAGCACCTCCAGGCCTTCGGGTATGTGCACGGCGGCGTCTTCGCCTCCATCATCGATACGGCGGCCTTCTGGGCGGCCTTTTGCGATCTCGAAGAGAATGAGGGGATCACCTCCGTGGACCTGAAACTCAACTACCTGCAGCCGGTCCGCGAGGGCAGGCTGATCGCCCGGGGAAAGCGCATCAAGATGGGGAAAAAACTGGGTCTGGGCGAAGCGGAAATCCGAAGCGGGGACGGCAAACTGATCGCCCGGGGGACATCGACCCTGATCGTGCTGCCGGGCTTCGGTCTGGCGGGCAGTCCGCCGCTGCCGCCGAAATTCATTCAAGAGCCGCATTCGAGGAGAGGCGCATGATTGTCACCAACGGGGACCCGGTCTGCCAGCTGTGCGGCCGCAAACCCTCTGTCGTGCTCTGTGACGGATGTTCCATCGCCCTGTGCGTGGATTGCCGGAAATTCGACATGTGGGGATACGGCTGCGGGCATGTGGATACCAAGGCTTTTTGCCCGTCCTGCGCGGCCGATGAGCGGGTGAATCCCTACGGCGGGAAGATGGATTGAGGGAGTCCGTCATGGATTTCTGCGAAGCCTGCGGAAAGCGGGAGTCATGGACACCCTGCATGGGGTGCCGGAAGGCCCTCTGCGAGGGGTGCGCCCACTTTGAGCTGCTGGCCGAGGGATGCGGGACGGTCGTGCCTGCCTACTTCTGTGAAACCTGCGTTGCCGATCCCCTATGCAACCCGAATGCCATTTTCTGGCAGATGAAAGTGTCCGAACCATGAAGCGGGATGAAGCAAAGTCCAGAGAAAAACTGATTGCCGAACTGACGGACCTGCGCCGCCGGATCCGCACCATGAAAAAGACGGAAACAGACCATCTGTTGGAAGAAGGGCTTTTCCGAACGCTGGAGAACAGCTCGCAGGCTGGCATCTACGTCGTGCAGAAGGGAAAATTCCGGTTCGTCAACGCCCATGCCGCGTTCTACTGGGGTTACAGCAAGGACGAACTGATCGGCATGGAATCCATGAGCCTGGTTCACCCGGACGACCGGGACCGGGTCCGGCGCAGCGCCATGGAGATGCTGAAGGGGAAACGCACCTCCTCCTACGAATTCCGCACGATCGCCAAGGACGGCGGCATCCGCTGGATCACGGAAACCATCACCTCCATCCAGTACAAAGGGGAGCGGGCCGTGCTGGGGAACTCCATGGACATCACCGAGCAGATCAAGGCCCGGAACAAGCTGGCGGAACTGGAAGCCCTGGAGGCGTCGATCCTGGAGGCGATTCCCCACGCGGTTGTAGGTCTGCGCAACCGGCGCATCATCTTTGCCAACGACGGGATCGAGGCGGTCTTCGGCTGGGAGGCCGGGGAACTGATCGGCAGGCAAACGCGTGTCTTTTACCGCTCCAATCGGGACTTCGAAGCGATCGCCGCCAACCTCTACTCGACCCTGGAGCATCAGCGGACCTTCCGGTCGGAGTTTCCCTGCCGGCGGAAGGACGGACAGGAAATCGAGTGCATGATCAGCGCGTCGCGCATCGGTGAAAGCCTGAAGGAAAAAAACATTGTCATCACCTATGAGGATATCACGGATCGAAAGCGCGCCGAGGCGGCCTACAGGATCATGGCCGACAATTCCCAGGCCGGGGTGTATGTGGTTCAGAACGGCGCCTTTCAGTTCGTCAACCATAATGCCGCCAAATATGCCGGATACAGTCCCGATGAGCTGGCGGGCATGGACTCCTTGAGCCTTGTCCACCCGGAGGACCGGGAGAAAGTCATCCGGAATTCCAGAGAAATGCTGAATCGGCGGCGGACGGCGCCGCATGAGTTCCGGATCGTCACCAAGGACGGACGCATCCGCTGGATCATGGAAACGGTCACGCTGATCCCCTGGCGGGGGGAGCGGGCGGTGCTGGGAAATTCCATGGACATCACCGAACAGTTCGAGGCCCGCAACAAGCTGGCCGAACTGGAAGCCCTGGAGGCGTCGATCCTGGAGGCGATTCCCCACGCGGTGATCGGCCTTCAGGACCGGCGCATCATCTTTGCCAACGACGGTGTGGAGGCGGTGTTCGGCTGGCGGGCGAAAGACCTGATCGGCAAAAGCACGCACGTGCTTTATCAGACCGACGAAGGCTATGAAGCCATTGCCAGGGACCTTTACTCCGTACTGGAAAAGAAGCGGACCTTCCGGTCGGAGTTTCCCTGCCGGCGAAAGGACGGAACCGGAATCGAATGCATGATCAGCGCCGCCCGGATCGGCACGCAGCTCAAACAAAAAAGCATCGTCATCACCTATGAGGACATCACGGATCGAAAGCGGGCAGAGGCGGAAATCGAGCGATCGCGGGAGCAGCTGCGAAACCTGTCTGCGCACCTCCAGTCCGTCCGCGAAAAGGAGCGGACCCGCATCGCCCGGGAGCTTCACGATGAGCTGGGACAGCTGCTGACGGCGCTGAATACGGGGCTGGTCCTGCTCAACCGGAAGATACCCGAAACCGAGAAGGCCCTGCGCGATCAGACGCAATCCATGCTCGAGCTGGTGGATATGACCATGCAGACCCTGAAGCGGATCTACATGGCCCTCCGTCCGGGCATGTTGGATCATCTCGGGCTGGCCGTGGCGATCGGATGGCAGGCCGGTGAATTCGAGAAGCGGACCGGCATCCGCTGCAAGGTGACCGTGGATCCGGAGGACCTCTCTCTGGACCCGGACCTGTCCACGGCCATCTTTCGCATTTTCCAGGAGACGCTGACGAATATTGCCCGACATGCCGGGGCCGCCCGGGTCCATGTATCGTTGAAAGCGACGGAAGAGAAAGTCGCCCTGATGGTGCGGGACAACGGCAGGGGCATCACTCAAGAGCAGCTTGCCAAACCCAACTCATTCGGCCTGCTGGGCATGCGGGAGCGAACCCACTACTGGGGCGGAGATGTCAGAATATCAGGCAGGCCGGGCAAGGGGACGCTGGTCAAAGTGGACATTCCCCTTCGGAACCCGAAGGATGTCGGGGGTGAATAGCGACCTGCGGCGGTGTCATGCCGGTTTCGACGATCCGGTGGGCGCGGGCTGTAGGGCAGGATTGCCGTTTCCTCCTTTTGGATGAAGGGATTGACCGATGAAAAAAATCAAAATCTTGATTGCCGACGATCACCCGATTGTCCGCGCGGGTTTCAAGCAGGTCATCGCCGATACGCCGGATATGCTGGTGGCCGATGAAGCCGGCAACGGGCAGGAGGTCCTCAACCTGATCGGGAAAAAGGACTATGACCTGGTCCTCCTGGACATTTCCATGCCCGGTCGAAGCGGACTGGAAATCCTGAAAGACCTGAAAAGCGAGAAGCCGAAACTGCCCGTACTGATCCTGAGCATTTATCCGGAGGAGCAGTACGCGGTCCGGGCGCTGCGGGCCGGCGCTTCGGGCTACATGACCAAGGCCAGCGCGGCCAACGAGTTGATTGCGGCCATTCGGAAAATATCCGCCGGGGGCAAGTATATCAGCGCCTCCCTGGCCGAGAAGCTGGCTTTCTACCTCGACGGCGATGCGATTCGTCCCCTTCACGAGACGCTGTCCGACCGGGAGTACCAGGTCATGCTGATGATTGCGTCGGGAAAAACCGTGACGGAGATTGCCGACGAGCTGTGCCTGAGCGTGAAAACGATCAGCACCTACCGCACGCACATTCTGGAAAAGATGAAGATGAAGAACAATGCCGAGATCACGTTGTACGCGGTGCAGAACAAACTGGTCGGTTGACCCGCAACGAGCGGTTAAAGGTCCGGCACGATCCACGGAGCGGCCCGGCGCTTCGAAAGGGAGGTCCGGATGATGCTTCCGGAGATGCAGGAGAAAGCGCAGGAAGCACTCGCGTGGATGCACGCGGCCATTCGGAACATGCGCCTCTATCCCCCGGCCGGTGCCATGGCCGTCCTCACCGTCGAGAGGCTCTATCAGACCCTTTTGGATATCCTCACTGCGGAGGGGAAACTGATCTTCAACGTTTCGGGAACGACCATCCTGCTTTGCGGTGAGCCGCTGAGCCCGCCGGCCCGGCAGATGGGGCGGCACGAAGCCCTGCTGGAAACGCTGAGCCGGTTCGGCATTCGGAGCATTACCCTTGAAAGGGAGTTGGGTCGGGACGAACTCGCCGCATTCCTGGAGATCATCGCCGGGGATCCGGAGCAGGCAAGGAGAGACGGGTGGCTCCCGAGGCTCCTTGCCGGAAAAAATCTGCTCCACATCCTGATCAACCAGACAATCCACCTTATCCCCGCCGGGCGTGGGAATCTTGACATCTCCGCCGGCTCCGACATTCCCTTGGATCCGGTCGTTCGGGATGCCATGCGGGCCTTTCCGGAGCTGTGCGAGGATTCCGAACGGGCCCGAAAGACGGCCGGTGATCCGGAACGGCTGTTCGATCTGTTCCGGTCCGCCGCGAAACCGAATCCGGCACAGGATGGTGGAGAGGACCTCCGCCCCGAAAGGCTGATGCGCATGATCCGCGTCTTGGACCGGGCGTCCGCCGGAATCGGCCGGGAGGAGCGGGACGGGCTGTGCCGGCGCATCGGGACGACCATTACCGGCATGGAGCCCGAGACGGTCAGCCTGATTTTGTCGGGAGCAATCGAGGACCTTTTCGGCGGCGCATTGCTGCAGCAGATCGCGAGCGGGATGGATGACATTCGTTTTTCGGAGATCAATGAAAAGCTTCTGACCCGCGGATATCGGGGTGTCCCGTCCGAACCGGAAGCCGGAGGGATCGGCGGTTTCTCCAAGGCGTCGGGAGCAAGGTTCGTCAGCGATCTGAGGCAGGCTATTGCCGCGATTCCGAACGGGTCGGAAGACGCCCTTCTCGACCGCTCGCTGACGGCGTTCCTGCCGGAGATTTCCGCCCGGCTGGCTGATGAGGACCCGGATGCGCTGCGGGTCGCTGCCGGCCGTCTGTGCGGCCGCTTGCGCGACGGCCGGGCAGATGTGCGGGCCCGAGCATCGAAGGCGCTGGCCGGGATCATGGAAGGCGTGCCTCGTGAACTTCGGGAAGATCTGGTGGAAGGGATCGCAGACCGGCTGGTCGAATGGATTCGCTCTGAAGCCGAACCGGTGCCGGCCTATGAAAGGATCTGTACGATCCTGAAAGACCGTGTGGCGAACCTGGCGCACATGGGGTGTTATGAAAAAGCCGTTCCGATTCTGGATGTTTTCGCGCGCATCCGCGCCGGCGCCCTGGAAAAGAATGTCATGGCGCAGAAAATTGCCGCGGGGATCATCCGAGATCTCGCCTCGCAAAACCTGCTGGGAGCGCTCTTCATGGAGTTTTACGGCGGCCTGGACGGCAGGCGCGCCGCATCCGGCCGGATGCTGTGCAGGCTCGGGGAAGAGCCTCTGAACCGGCTGTTGGACCTGCTGCGCGTGCAGGGAGAGAGCGACAAGCGGATCCGGATTCTCCAGGTCCTCAACGAGGTCGGTCCGATGGTGATGCCCCTGATCCGGGAGCGGATCCGTGAGGGAGGGGACTGGTACTACCTCAGAAACCTGGCTTACCTGCTGGGCCGGGTCGGCAGCAAGGCCGAGGCGGTTGAATTGCGGCCCCTGCTGCTGCATGAAGATCCCCGGGTGCGCCGTGAAGCCCTGCGAAGCATCCACCGGATCGGCGGGAGCGGGCGGGGCCCCCTGCTCCTGTCCGCTTTGCCGGCGGCGAGGGATCCCGCAAGGACCGACATCGTGGTGATGCTGGGCAGACTGAAATGCGAAGATGCCGTGGTCCCGCTTCTGGAGTTGCTCAGGGACCGTCCGTTCCTCGCCTCGTCGTCGCGGGCCGATCTGGAAGAAGCGATCTGTGTCGCCCTGGGGCGCATCGGCTCACCCGGGGCGGTCCGCACGCTCGCGGAGATCAGGGCGTCCCGGCGTTTTCTCGGCATGCAATCCTACGACGAAAAGGTGATTGTCGCCGCCTCCCGGGCGCTGGCTTCCATTCGAAGCCGGGCGGCGTGATCGGTCCCGCGGCCGGCGAGAGACCCGTTCCGACCACTTTCCACCCGGTGCGCCGCCTTGTCAGGTTTCGATCTTCCTCCATTCAAACCAGGTCGTCAAATCGAGTCGCTTCGCCCATGCGTCGATCATTGCCCGGTCGCCGGCATGGGAGTCGACATACTCCCGTTCCGTCGTCGCGGCCAGCGCACTCCCGTCGAAGATGAAAATCGTTCCGTGATATGGGGCAACCCAGTCGAGCCGAAAGTGGTCCTCCAGAACCTTGAAGAAGGCATAATTCATGATGTTGGAAACGCGATAGATCTTGTCCGGCGTGAATTTCCGGGTATCGTCGGCCAGGGACTGGACCGCCGCCTGGCGCTGTCTCGAAAGGGCCTTCAGCTGGATGGGCCGAAGGTCCGGGCAGGCATCGTAGAGCCACTTGTCGATCATGATGTCCGGCGGCATTCGGGTCAATTGAAACACAATACCCTCGTACCAGAGGCGGGCCATGCGCCTGGCTTTTTCCGCGTCGAAAAGACGGGCAAACCGGTGGCACTCGTCCCCCATCTCCATGGCATAGCTCATCATCGCCCGATAGCTGGCCACGGGCATGAATCGCTGCTCCGCCGGAGCCGCAAAGAGCCGGAGAATATGGCCGCACTGGTTGGCGATGACGTAATTGATCTGTTCGTCGTGTCTTGCGCGGTACAGAAGTCGGTGTTCGGCCTCGCTCCTTGCGGCGATCCGAATCTCCGCCGACACGGGCAGATCATGCTTCTCCCGGACGGAAACCGGCTTTCCGGTTCTTTCCTCGACCTGCCGGATCATGGCCTGAACGGAATGGATGAGTTCGAGCGGCATGATTTCGCGGATCCCTGTTTCGATCTCTGTTTTTTCTATTACTGATCTTTAACAGTTGCAAAAAAGATATTTTGATATATTAAGCACATAGACATC
>CAYWTL010000044.1:0-20489 GCA_964460245.1 uncultured Syntrophaceae bacterium
CCGGATGCGACCCGGTTTTCTTGAATGGATGTTTCAACCCGGTTGAAAGAAACGGGCAATCCCTGCGCTTCGGGAACGAAACAGCCTCTGCCCGTGACGAGCGATGATTCCCGATGCCTGGTTGCCGCGATGCACCATGATTGCGGCGCCGATTTGATCGGATGGGACAGGCGATGCCATACGTTTTCGATTTGTCGGCAAGAGACGCAATACACCGTCAGAATGTCCGGAAGCGTCACCCGGAATGGAAGGACTCATTCCACGTGGCAAAATTAGAATTTGAATTCCAGGCTGAAAATGACGCTTTGATCCACGATCAGGGATTTATCATCAGCCGATTTTTGCTTCGCGGTGGTGAGTTCTTTGGAAACGATCGCATGGATCATTTCAGGGTCAATGATTCGGGTGACCACACCCACGTTGGTGTTCAGGCTGAAAGTGTATTTTTTCCGCAGCGTGTAGATCTCCTGATCGTTCTCCAATCGCACAGAATATCTGACATCCCGTCCGGGATCAAGCCTGGCCATACCTAAATCCGTATTCTTCTCCAGGGTGATCGATTTTATGAATCTTGAAGGGACTTTCTTCTCCCGGTTATCTTTGGAAGATACCGTCGCATCATCCGGCCGATCTCTGACATACCCTTCCAGAAGGGCATTTTGCGAATCCTTGACGATCGCAAGGATGTTGAACCCCTCCTTCGGCAGCTCATCCTGGGCAAGGGCAACGCTACAAAAGAAAATAGAAAGGACAGTGAAAAGGACCAATTTTCGGTTCATGGAAGACAAAAAAAAGAAGTTAATGCCGCATCTCCTTCGCCAACGACGGAGAAATTTCCACTTGTACAGGCACTTATGCGTTGAATCCACAGACATGTTGATAACGGTGTGAATACCCTTGTGGATAAACACTGTAAGTGCTTAATTGTGACGGTCTTATAGCAAATTGCGACAAGAGCAAGCAATGTGATAACCTAATAATTACAAATAGATAAACAATATTCATCTGATTTCTATCACTTGATGAGCACCTGCACGAACGTTATGAGACGCTCACGCAAATCTATCCCTGATTTTTTGATCTTCGCGGAATGGGCCGAGCCGATGCCTACATCCTCATACATTGATGAATCGAGGTTCGTCAATCCAATTTTCTCTTTGCACGTTGCCTCTTATTGACCCATACACAACACGGAGCCAGGCAACTGTATGAAGAGACGCAATTCTTCTTCCGGCTATCGACGATGTTCATAGCCGCCCCGGTAATATCCACCACCCCGGTTATAAGCTCCGCCCCTGTCATAATGGCCGCCGCCTCGGTAATATCCTCCACCGCCCCTGTCATGCGGCCCCCACCAGAATGGACAACATCCCCCAATCGTTGCCAGCATCAGCAGCAAAACAATGCCCATCGTTATTATCCTTTTCATCGCCATCTCCTTTCAAGCATGCCGGGAAACCGCTATCGTCATTCTTTGTCAGTAACCTTACTCTCCAAAACCGGTCCGGTGTCGGCTACCTCATCGTGTACCCGCGACCTTCCAGACAGGCGGCTTGAGCCCTGAAATAGTCGGCACGCACTTGAGCCAGTCTGTCTTTCGGCATCGATCCTGTTGACGGCTGCGTCGGGTCGCAGCCCGTCCGGTCCACTGCCCAGAGGTGGCATTCATAACGATCCCTGGCCTGTAGCGCTTCACTCTGGCCCTGACGGGGATAGATGAAAACCCGTTCTTCGGGCACGGTCAACGATGATGGCGGAGGAACAGGCGCTGGAGTCTCTTCCCTGATGATGACCGGCACGGGCGTGGAAGAGCGGGCCAGATGAGACGTCAGAATGGCTGCACCGCCGATGATGGCCCAGGGCATCCACCAGCCGCCATGACCGCCCCCATGGCGACCCCTTGCCTCACTGTATGCCGGATTCATGAGCAAGACGGCCATTGTGAGAGCCAGGGACACACAGGCAATTCTTTTCATTTTCGCCTCCTGAGATTCATCACGCAATCTGTTGCTTACGTTTGCAGTCCTCTGTTGGGTTTGTTCGATTATTTACTAAGCAAAAAGCATACCTGAAAAATGAAAATAGAATATGTATAGGATTACATTAAATAATATTGAATTGCGCTCCTCCATGTTCGATTTTTTACCGTCGTGAAATGGATCGCATGTATGCAGACATCGGCAATTGACTGGATAATAAATATCCATCCAAACAGCAGGCTGCGTATGGGTTCAATCCTCAAAGGGGAGAATGGACATGGGGGAATACCAGCAAGGTCATATGCGCCGGGGAGAAGATAGAATGCAAAGCGAGGTGTCGAGGAGATCCGCTCCTGACGGAATCGGGCTATGGGTTTACGATGCTGAAGCGGAGATGGCTTGCAGGAAAAAGTAGATGCCGGCTGACAATACGCCGGAGATCGGTATGGTTAAAATCCACGCCCATATAATGTTTCCGGCAACACCCCAGCGAACGGCCGACAGTCTTTTGGTCGCGCCGACCCCCATGATGGCGCCTGTGATCGTGTGCGTCGTGCTTACGGGGATGCCGGCAACCGATGCGCCGATGATGGACATGGCCGCGGCCGTTTCCGCACAAAATCCGCCCATGGGCTGAAGTTTCGTGATTTTCGTTCCCATGGTCTTTACAATCCGCCAACCGCCGAACATGGTGCCCATGGCAATAACCGAATAGCAGGAGATCACGACCCACCAGGGCACGTAGAACGTGTTCCCGAGATACCCTCCACTGAATAAAACCAGTGCAATGATTCCCATAGTCTTCTGCGCGTCATTCATGCCATGACTGATGCTGTAGATGGCGGCAGAAAAGAGCTGCAATCTCTTGAAAAGGCGGTTCGACTTCTCGACATTGCTGTAACGGGACAAATTCAGCACCACCACCATCAGGACAAGGCCCAGCACCAGGCCGATCATCGGTGAAATGATGATGAAGCTGGATGTCTTGATGATGCCCTTCCAGACCAGACTGCCAAATCCGCCTTTCATCAGTCCGGCTCCGATCAAACCGCCGATCAGGGCATGCGACGAGCTGCTCGGCAAACCAAACCACCAGGTGATCAGGTTCCAGATGATGGCGCCGCCGACCGCGGCAATGAGCAGGGCATTATCGACGATAGAGGCATTGACGATGCCCGTGCCCACGGTTTTGGCAACTTGGGCGTCAAACAGGAAGATGGCGACAAAATTAAAAAAGGCCGCCCATAAAACGGCCTGCCGGGGTTTCAACACCCGGGTTGACACAATGGTTGCGATGGAATTGGCGGAATCATGAAAGCCGTTAATGAAATCAAAAACCAACGCGAGCAGGATGATGAAACATACGATGGCAAGTGACGAGCTTATCATGTTTCCAGATCTTCTCTTTCCGTGCCTTGTCCGTCCGGATCCGGCGGCAGATCCCTGAGAATGGAACGTGCATTGAAAGCGCCGAAACAAACGCCGGCCAACACAAGAAAAATGAGAAAGAAAGACAAACTCTGGTAGGCCTCCAGTTGCGTCTTGGCAACTTCTTCCATGGACGCGAGCCGCCGATCCGCCTGTGTCATGATCATGCCGACCAGGGCGTCAATCTGATCCGTCGGTTCCCGGTCAATGCCCCGAACGATTTTATCGACGATTACGGCGCTCTTCAGATCGCTACGTTCATAGTCTTTCAGGGCCTCTCTGTAGCGATTGCCGAGTTGTTTATGAATGTTCAAAACATGGGCGACTTCCGGAATGGACAGTCCCGTTGTCGCGGCAATGCGGGACAGGGACTGCAGGTGCTCGTTTACCAGACGGTCTTCTTCATTAAAGGCTTGCAGGTATCTTTCAAACATGTCCCGGTCATTGCCGCGCAAAAGGACGTTTTTCCACTCTTGAACCTGTTTTTTAAAGTGGACTTGCGCGGATCGCGCCGCGTCGATGGCTTTGACCATCTTTTGTCCTTCAAGAACCGTTTCGTGAAGACGCTTGTTCATTTCCACGACGGCAATAAAGCCGTACAAACCGGTGACGATGATCAGCACCGCGAAAATTCCCACAGTTATGGCAACCCGCCGACGGAGGGAGATGTGCTGAAAAAATGTGTTTGGTTCCTTCATAAATCAAGCTTCTCCTGACCCATACATCTTTTATTAAAGCATACATTTTTTGTTAGCGCAATAAGGGGGCATTGGCATGCCCCGGAATTCGCTTGCGCACAGACCCGCTGTTGTCTCCTGCAATAAAAAAAGACAGGAACATTTCTGCCCCTGCCTTCCTTCGGCGGACTCCGCTGCGGCGAAAATTATGGGCGTTTCTACTCCCGATTCTGATTCAACAATTCATGTGCCATGTCGGCTTTTCCACCTGCTTGCGACCGCCATGCATCATCCTCAATTCCGGAGTGTAACAGCGCCCGTATCGCTGTCTATAAATGTCCTGCCACTTCTCGATCATTTTCCGGTTGTAGCGGATCGCTTCGTCACGTTTCCCGGAAGCGGGGCTATCCGCGCAGATACTGATCCATCGCTCGATGCCTCTGATGCTCCGCTCGATGAATTCACGCAATTCTTCTTCAGATGAAAATTGTGCGGACAGCTCTTTCATCAGACTACCCCCATCCTCTCCAGAATCGCCAGTTCCTCTTCCGTGGCCTTCTCGACCTGGTAGTTCATAGTCACCCAGGATTTTCTGTGAACCACCCGGCCGTCCGTCAGCATGATCAAAGGCTGTCCGCGGGAACCGTCCGGATGGTTCAAACTGATCGTTGCCCGAATCCGCCGGCGCCTTCGATCCGGGTCAAGAATGTCTCTGTAGGATAAGACGATCATATGATCTCGTTTCCCTCTTTTGAAACCGCATCTTCACTGGATTGCAGCGCTTCAATCTGGAAAAAACATCCTGAATTAAGTATTGGCAAAGCAAAATGTATTCCGTGCGCAACAGGCGGATGTTGTTTTTGTCGTTTATGAAGATAATCTATTGTAATTTCTGATGATATTTTTTCCTGTCCTTGACACTGCAATCGATTTCGACTGGCTCAAAAAATCTGAATGTATTACATTTGTAAAATAATCCGACACCGAAAATGCAGAACATCCGGCCATAGATTGATCCATGATCAGTGAATACAAACACTTACAATTTTTATGACGGAAATGATGTTGTAAAATTTTCCGACAGCGGCAGCGGGAGCAGATCAGCGGATCCGGATGATTACATCAGAAATAAGAAAGGTTACACGGCAGGACGCGGGAGATCGGTCAGACGCCGTCTATGTGCAGCCTCGCGGTTTTAATCGCCAGATTTTTGTTCTTTGTAAACTGCCACCATTGCTCCTTTGTGGTGTGCGGGCCCGCCTCCCTGTCGCGGCCACGACTGCAATACCAGTGCCCGAACCGCTCAACCGTGGCAAAAGGATGATTGCCGGTGCAGAGAATGCTGCAGGACCGTATCTCCTGAAAAAAGATCGTTTCGTCCGGCGCCTCTTCGTTTGCCAGATCATCCGGCAATGCGATGTGCGAAACGTCGATTCCTTCGGCCTCCTTCTTGTCCAACCAATCCGAGATATTCATCTTTATCTCCTCGTATCCGCGAAGCCTGCCGCGATCAACCGGTTTGTGTGAAACGGTTCACGCTTCGTTTCATTACGGTTATTGCGACAGTGCATCCGCGAGGTCCTTCTGAAAACCATTCCTTTCGACGTACAAAATTGCCTTCCAGCCTCTGTGCCGCGCCCGGTCCACATGACCCGGATCATCATCGATGAAGAGAATCCGATCCGGCTCTGTTTTCACAACCCGTGCCACATCGTCAAACAGACTTGCGTCTCTTTTTCCCTTGCCGAGGCGATAACTGCTGAAGACGTAATCGAAATGTCTGAAGAAACTGTATTTTTCTTCAAGCTGGTCCAACAGGTCCGTCTGGTCGCTCAATAACCCCACCCTTCTGCCGCCGGCCCTGAGCTTCTTCACCAGATCGATCATCCAGTCCCTCAACAGGAAGCGTGAGAAGATTTCCCTTCTGAGATCAGCATCATACCCGCGGACTCCCGTTTTTTGCCTCAAGGTATTCCAGAATTCGCGCTCAGGGGCTTTCCCGAGAACATAGCCCGTGGAATAGATGGTGTCGAATGCCGCCTGAATGAACGCACCCTCCTCCAATCCGTCGGCCCTGGCGACAGCCGCGAGACCCTCCTTGAAACCCTCTTCGGCGACAACGCCTCCGAAGTCGAAGAGGACCAGATCGATCTTACCATTGCCGTTCATTTCTTGATCCACCCCTGCCGGTCTTCATAATCCGGTTCTGCCCCAAGTTCCCGGGATCCAAGCCATGATTCAAGACCCCTCAGAAAACTTGTACAGCGTGCTGAATTGCTGCTGCAGGTGGTCCAACGCCTGCTTCATGTTCTGTCTTTCATTCCTGAGATCATTCATTCTCTGTTCCATTTCAGACGCTTGCCTGGCCAGCTGTTCCTCGAACGAAGTCCGGACCGCCTGGAACTCGTCTTCGACACGCGTCCGTTCGCGGATCTGGCTCTCCAGTTTTTCCGACAGAAGCTTCCTCTCGGCGTCGCTTCTGGACAGTTTTTCCTCGAGGGACGCCTTTTCCGCGCGCAACTCCCGCTCCGCGCCTTTCAACCGATCGATCTCCTTTTCCAGTTCGATTTTATGCCTGTCCTGTTCGTTCAGTTGATGCCGCATTTCGGCGATCTCCGAGACAATCCGCTTCAGTGTCTGATACTTCTCCTGGTTGAGTTCCGAATCCTGCATATACCCCCCTTCGTCGCAAGCATTGAGATCAATGGCATCCCAAAAGCCGATGTGCTGCCCCGTACGCCCAAACTTCCGGCTCATTCCCGCAGGCCACGCTGCTTTGATTTCAGTCTTGAAATCCTGAAATTTCACCCGCTTCATCGAAAGGAATTCTTGCCGGCACGGATCCCGTGTGAATCGTTCCTTTGAGCCGGTATTTCAACTTCATGTCATCCGTGTGTTTCTGAGCCTGCGAAATCTGGTGGAGCAGGCTGGCCAGCGTCGTCACAGCTTCCACCTGGTGAATCCGCGCCGTAAAGGGCGGTATGGTCAGATGCTTGTCGGAGACGCCCGAGGCGAAGGGAATGTCGTTGATCTCCAGATTGAAGACGAGCCCCTTGATGTCGATCGGCGAAGCAGAAGGATTCTGAATCCGCAGATCCATCGTGAAAACCTGCTCCATGAGTTTCAGTTCCCGAGGCTGGATGTTCGCGATATTGAACCGCGGACGTTCCGCGCTCAACATGAGGCCGGAGCATCCTGTGATGAACACGGCCGCGACGATGAGGCCGGTAAATCGAATGATGCTTTGCATGATTGTCTCCTGAACGAATGTTTCTGCGGAATATACTCCGGAAACCCGGACAACTCAACTGAAATCACGCGACGGGCTTCCTGAACCTCCACTCGAACCGGAAATCCGGTTGACAGAGATTCCTTTCGGGCCCGATGATTTCCCGTTTCCCTCTTTTCCGTTGAAAATAGATTCTGGATCGCTTAGAAGTGCATTGGCTTCAAGGCTGGAATAAAAGGAGGGGCATGAGAACAAGGGCTGCAATCGGGCTGATTTTATTGACCGGTCTCTCACTCTTTCCGTTTTCTTCTGCAAAAGCCGAAAACCATGGGGTCCTCTATGAAGGGGACTCGATCTACCATCATATCACCATCCGCCAGGTCGAAGGGGCTCGATGCATGATCTTCGGTCGGCAGCGCGATCTTCGTCAGACGTGCATCGAACTGTCCAAACCGGATGCGTCTGTTTTTGAATACACGGCAATGATGTTTGCCGGTTACCTCTTCCGGCCGGAAGCTAAAAAAGTCTGCCTGATCGGACTCGGCGGCGGTTACATCCCCACCGTCTTCAGAATGCATCTCCCGAAAGTCCGGCTTCAGATAGTCGAGGTGGATCCCCATGTGGAAAAGCTGGCCGGGAAATTCTTCTCTTTCACCGTTCCGGCCGGCCAGGCGCTTGCCATCGACGATGGCCGGCAATACCTGAAGAAAAACCCGGATCGCTATGACCAGATCTGGCTGGATGCATTCAACTCCGACTATGTCCCCGCGCACATGACGACGCGGGAATTCCTGCAGCTTGCCAAATCGCGACTGAACGAAGGGGGGATCGTTATTCAGAATCTTTTCTGTGATAACAGATTTTACGATGCGCAGATCGCGACCTTCCACGCGGTGTTCACGAGGGTGTTCGTCTTTGAAGGGCAGAGAAGCAAGAGCTGCATCATTGTCGCCTCGGACCGTCCCGCCTGCGAGCCCGGGGAGCTTCGAAAACAGGCGAGGAAATGGGGTGGAAAAATCGGCCGCATCGATCTCATCGCCGAGTCGGGCAAGTGCAGGGTTCCCCGGATTCCGAAGAACGTCCCGGTTCTGACGGACGATTTCAATCCGGCAAACCTGCTTCTGATGCAGAAAAAGCGGTAGCTCGATGTTTCCGCCCGCTTTCAAGCAGGATCATTCGGCGCGAGGGCTGCGGATCGCCGTTTATGACGGCATTGTCAAGGAGGCGTGAACATGCCGGTCGTTTATGTCGTTTTCATTTCGCTTCTCGTGACATTCGGAGCGGTTGTGATGAGTCTGG
This sequence comes from uncultured Syntrophaceae bacterium, assembly GCA_964460245.1. GTDB lineage: Bacteria > Desulfobacterota > Syntrophia > Syntrophales > Fen-1087 > JAXDBM01. The sequence continues at coordinate 8,613 of CAYWTL010000044.1, forward strand.
AGATCCTCTCCTCGAACCTGATGTCCCCTTACTTCGGGGGATCCATCTTCATATGGGGAAGCATCATCAGCTCCTTCATGGTCCACTTCTCCGTGGGTTACGTCGCCGGCGGTTACCTGTCACGGCGCTTTCCCCGGATCAGAGTGCTCACTGCCTTTCTGGTGATCTCTTCGCTCTGGGTGATCGGAATTCCATACTTCAATAAACCGGTCTGCGAGCTGGTTTCCAGCAGTATCACGGATGTCCGGCTCGGATCGCTTGTTGCCATGAACCTGATCTTCTTCGTTCCCGTCTCGATCATGGCGATGGTTTCTCCCTACATCATCGGGATCGCGGCCGCCTGGCGCCGGCAGACCTGGCTCACCGCGGGCATGGTCCTCTTCATTTCCACCGTCGGCTCGTTCTTTGGGACGAACGCGACAGCCTTTTACCTGATCAGTCTCTTTCCGGTCTCGCGGATCATCGTCGGCCTGGGCCTGATTTGCCTTTGCGTCTCGCTCTGCGCACTCGCGCTGCGCCCTGACCGCCGCATGGTCCAATAGCGATCATTCGGAAAAAACCCGGCTCACACATGCGGGTTTCCAACACAGCATTTCGTCATGCGGTGGGACAGGCAGGGCCGGAAACACCCCGGAGTTTCTTGTGCTGGGTTCATGTTCGGGCCCGGCGGCCTTCGAGGCTCCGGTTTCCGGGCATCTCCGGCCTATTGTTCCTTCAGTTCGGCTTCGATTTGCTCTTTGAACATTTTTACAATGGGTCCGTCTGGACGCCAGGGCCAACAGGAGTTCTCCGTAATTTTCAGGATGTCCGCTTTGGACATGAGATTCCCCTGCTGCTTGTAGGCGATCAGTCCCTGGATTGTTGCGAAGGACATTTCGGTCAAAAGCTCGATGATATGCGTACACCCATTGCGACCGCCGATGCGTTCCTTGATCCTCGAAGTGAATCCTCCTGTAATTCTCAACCCCTTTACAGGCTCCAGAAAGTTCAGGACTTCCGAACAATGTTCATCCGGAACAACCGGCATTTCTGCGTGAAGGTCTTCGATTTCAAGCGTTGATTTGTTGACGAGCAGATGAATGATCATCTGATGAATCGCGCCGGGCATTCTTCTTTCGCCTGTTTCCAAACGGTATTCCTGAAATCTGTTGTCTGTCAGGCAGCCCACAACGGCCAATCTCCGTTCATCGTATTCGTACGTACTGACCTCGATACTTCTCGTGTGATATTTTCTGCCTTTGGGTTTTCCGAACAAGCTCATTCCACACCGCCTCTCATCTCTAATGCTTCTGAAATGCTTCTGAAGGATTGGATAGCAGACTCATATGCATCAGAGCAAGAGGGCAAAATCCCCCTTGACTTTCCATTTGTGCAGGAACATTTTTGGATCATTGTTTTCCTACGGTTCCGTAAACCAACAACCTTGCCCTAACCTTCTGGATGCCCGCGATGAAGAGGATCTGTCGGAAGGTGCCGATGCAAAGCCTCCGGGGAGTTGTTGTGACTCTTCGGGGGCATGCCGTTCCGCTGCAGAATACCCACTGATTCTTTTCAACACATGACTCCACGCCAATACAAGGAGGTAAAAATGGTTTCATTTATTGCCAGGTTGCCCGTTCAGGAGGAAAAAGTGCAAGAGGCCATCGCCGCGACCAAGGAATTTATGGTGGAGGTGGCGAAAGAGGAAGGCACGCTGTTCTACACGCTGAACCGGGATCCCAAAAACCCCAACACGCTTGTTTTCATGGAGCGATACAAAGACAAGGCCGCTCTGGATGCCCACATGTCTTCACCCGAGTTCAAGGCATTCTTTGCCAAAGGGATGACGCTGTTGGCCGGTCAGCCGGAGATGACCATGATGGAGGAAATCTGTTCGGCCCGTTAACGGTCCGGCTCCAAAAGTAATTTTTCGGTGGGGGATATCTGATGCCGTGGTGCTTGCGACAGCAGTGAAGGGAGGGCCGCAAACGGCTCTGACTTTATGACAAGCGCAAAAGAATCATAAGCATCGGGAATACAGCCCAAAAAGCGTGATCAAATAGATAAGAGCAAGATGTTTTCGATCCGGATGAACAGAAGGTCCTGTGGGTGTCGGTCATTCAGCCACACCCACAAGACCTTTAGATTTGACTATGCAAGAATGTTCTTTGCGGCAATCCGGCCGAAGATCAATGCCTTTCCAAACGCCGTTCCGGTCATGTAGGCTGCTCCATGCACCCCGCCGACGATTTCTCCGGCTGCGTAGAGGCCGGGTATCGGCTGTCCAAAGATATCCACGACCTGGGCGTTTTCGTTGGTGAGGATGCCACCATAGGTGCCGAGAATATAGGCCGTCGACGGGAAGGCATAGAAAGGCGCCTGCTCGATCTTGACCGGTTTTCCGAAGGCGGCGACAAGGGTCTTCCGACCCAGCGCGTCGGATCCTTTATCCACACCGGCATTGTATTCCCTCACTGTCGCTTCCAGAGCATCGGCAGACACTCCGATCTTCTGGGCCAGTTCTTTAATTGTCGCCGCGCTTTTGATTTTTCCCTTGCTCTCCAGGCCGGCAGTGCGTCCGAAGGGATCCTTTTCCCCGGCCTTCCGAATGGCCGCATCATAGATCTGGAAGCCCATGGCGTCCTTCTGAACCAGGGCAGCATCACCCACGAGCTTGTAGGAAATCGACTCATTGACGAAGCGCTTCCCTTCCTTGTTGACGATGATAGCCCCCTGGTAAAACATCAGCGCAAAATCGTCTTTGATGGTTTGCGCCTCCAGATCAAAGCCGAATGTAGCTTTGATGTAGGGCATGTCCTTGATGTCCGCGCCCATGGCCCATGCCATCTTCAGGCCGTCACCATTTGATCCACGGCCGACCATTGCTTTGGAGAAAGCCATCGGGGGAACAAATTTCGCCAGCATGTCCTTGTCCAGTGAGAAGCCTCCGCTTGTCAGGATCACGCCCTTCTTCGCGCCGTAGAAGACGGTTTTCCCCTTGCTGGTCGCCTGCACGCCGCGGACCTTGCCGGTCTTTTCATCCAACACAAGGCGCGAGGCCGCCGTTGACATCATCATCTTGACCCCTTGGGCCTTTGCGGCGTTATTCAGGACCTTCAGGAGATCCGCCGGGACAACAACGTGGGATCGGGGAACGCTCATTCCACTGGCTATGCCAAGCTTGAGGAACTTTACACCGGCTTTTTTCAGCCATTCATAAGTCTCAAGCTGGTTGTCCACATATGCTTTTACCAATGCAGGAACGTTCGCATTCTCCCCGACTTTCATCAAATCCTTGTAAAAGAGATCATTTGAATCCTTTACATTCTCGGAAGCCTGAAGGTCCGTCCCCGCAAATGCCAGAGCGCCTCCACAGATGAGACTGCTGCCGCCGTATGTGGGCATTTTTTCCAGAAGGAGGACGCTCTTCCCCTGGGATGTGATCTGAACTGCAGCGGCAAGTCCCGCGCCGCCGGCGCCAACAATGACTGCGTCTGCCTCGGCATCCCATTTTTTAGGAAGCTTTGCCATGACGTCCTTAGGATTGAATCCATTCAAAAGTGCGGCTGCACCTACGCCGGCCGCCGTTACCTTGACAAAATCCCTCCTGCTTAAACCTTTCTTTTCGTCCATTTTGTCTTCTCCTTTCTTGCTGCTGCTCACCGGGATTGCCGTTCCACGTTTCCAGATAACGTTGAATCACTCTCATACCGGTTCAAGATGGTCAATATTTAAATTCCTGTGATTGCAGTATGTTTCAAAATGTGAAAGTGGATCAAACTTTTGCTGTTCCGTCAGCCATGATTTCGCACGAAAAAAAGCAAGGGTGGAGTCATTTCGCCCCCACCCTTGCTTTTGAGAGAGGAAGTCAGGGTATCCGCTCGTGCCGCCTCTCTCCCGGCACCTACCGCCGCTGTGGCGGATATTTGCGATTCTATCGGTTATTTGCCCTTCCTGTAGGCACAGGGCGTGCACATGGGGTCCACCCAACCCTTGTACAGCTTCTTCTCTTCTTTCTTCATGATCCCTTCCTCCTTCCTCTCAAGTTGCTAATATTCTTGTTTGTTCCCGATTCCGGCTTACAGGCCCTTCACCGGGGTGCACATGGGATCCAGCCAGCCCTTGCCCGCCTTCTTCGCGAATTTCTCCTTGTCCTTGGCTCCCTTCTTCATCGTCCCGTTCCTCCTCGCAATATTTTGTGGTCTGCCTTACTTCCTCACAAAGGGGTAGCACATGGGATCCACCCAGATCCCGCCAACCTTGTATGCCTTTTTTCTCGATTCCTTCGCTTTCCTGTTTCCCGTAAATGTGTCCTGAATCATTTTATTCCCCTCCTCCTTATTACAGGGTCAGCCCGCACTGATAAGCGATATGGTGCTCTTGCCGTCCTTCTCTGCTGTTTTTCCCGATCATCATGTCCCTGATGCTGACCTGCGGGTTGAACTCGATTCTTTCCGGTTTTGCTGTTTTCATCTTTCCGTATTTCCCTTTCCCGTTTCTCCCCTTCTTTTGAGTCTATATTAATCCCGATGAAGGGTTTAAACAATCGGAGGAACCCTGATTCTGGGATGGGAAAACAGAGATGAAACAGATCGGTGAATCGGACATCGGGGGTCGGAGTTTGTCCGATGGTTATCAGGGAGATGGGAATCAGATTTTGACGATTCGCTCCGGCTCGTCGACAAACATCAGGTAGGATTCGACCGCATGCCCCTTGAAAAGCCCCTGAAGGATGGCCTTGTAGCGAATCATCTGGGCGCCGTACCGGTCGGCGAGATGGCCGACGCGTCCCGTCTTGAAGTCGATCAGGGTGATGCGGTCGGAGCCGATAATGAGCCGGTCGACGATACCGAAAGCGTGGGTGTCGGAAAGGTGCTGTTCGGTCAGCACGGTCCCGGGCCGGAAAATAATCTCACTCACATTCTTCTGTCGCATGAACTTGCTGACGGCATCAAATTCCTCTTCTGAAAGATTGTTTCTGCTGATGGATTTCTGATCGGCGGTCAGCCGGGCAAGCGCGGCGTGGATGCGCAAGCCCCGTTCTATTCCGGCTTCCATCGCCGCGGATCGAAGCGAGGGATCCATTTCGCCGCTTTCGGCCTGTGCGACACAATATCCGGAAATGTCCGGCGCCGTCAGCTCCATGTGGTCGGAAGGCGCCGGCGCCTCGGGCCCATCGTCATGCCGCCAGCCATACTCCGTCCGGTCAGCATTCGGGATCGTTCTTCCGGCAATGCGATGCATCCGTTCGCTGAACCCCTTCAGGTTGCCTTCCCTGTCGGCCCGAAGGAGGATGGTCAGGCTTTTCACGGCACGGGTTGCGGCAACGTAGAGAAGATTGGCTGTTTCCTCAGCCCTCTCCTCTTTGACGGCCGCTGCCGCGTCCACGAGAGCTTCCGCTCCCGGCATCGGCCAGGTCGCGAGAAATTCGACCTCGATTTTGTTCAGGGCGATCGGACAGCCGTCGTCGGGATGCGGGATTTCCGGCACCCTGTCGGTCCCTTCCTTCCAGAAAAGGAACACGTGCGGGAATTCAAGCCCCTTGGTGCCGTGTATCGTGGCCAGTTTCACCCGGTCGGCGTGCTCTCCCTCGGGAACGGTGACGAGGTGCGACATCTTCAGCAGGTAATTGAGAAACGAAGCGGCGTCCACGGAGTCGGGCCGGCTGAAATACCGCTCCGCCTCGTCCCAGAGCGCTTCGATGAGGATGTGCGGGAACAGCGGCCGGAGTTCGCGCAGGGCGGCGGCGAAGGCCGCAAAGCGGTGCGGCCGGGGTGCTTTTTCGATGTTCCCGGCCAGCCGCGCGACCTGTGCCGCAAGTTCCTCGTCATAACCCAGTGCCGTAAGCGCGCGCGGAATGAACCGACCGTCGTGCCCGGTGAAAAGGGCAGCGAGCGAGAGGAAGAGGGATGTCCCCTCGCGAAGGGAAAGAAGCTCGCGCCCGCGTATCCCCGAGGTGGATATCCCGGCCGCCGCCAGCGCCTTTGCAACCCTGTCTAGATGCGCGTTGGTGCGGCACAGGACCGCCATATCCCCCCAGGGGCACCCGTGCTCCGCCTGCCTGTTCCGAATGGCTTCGGCCAGCCGTTCGTAGGCCGGATCGTCACCGGCATCGCAGGGGGCTGCAATGACAGCCACCTCGGAAACGCCGCTGTACGGATGCTTCGGTTTCCCGGGCGGCCGCTGAAGGTGGATCCGGTCCGTCCCCGCAAACAATTCTTCGACCAGGTGGTTGAAGAAGCCGATGAGCAGCGGCGTCGAGCGGTAGTTGTGGGGCAGTGTCTCCGTGGCGATCTGACCGCTTTGAAGGACCGGGTCAATGCATGCCCTCAGATGTCCGGGCGCCGCATCCCGCCACTGGTAGATGGACTGTTTCCAGTCTCCCACGAGAAAAACGGACCGTTCCCCCTCGGCATTCGCCCCCACGCCACTGAGAATGTCGTCCATGAGCGGGCGGAGCAGGTCGAACTGAATGCGTGACGTGTCCTGGAACTCGTCCAGGAGCAGGTGTGCCGTCCTGTGGAATCCCAGCTCGTAGAGGCGGGCCATGAAAAGAGGCCGGTCCGGGCTGTCGGGCCCGTCCAGGGCCATGAGCCTCTTCGGAATGTCGTCGAAATACAGGCGGCCGAGCTTTTCCTTCTCTTCAGCGAGCAGTTTCGTGCGCAATGCACTGAACCGCTTGAGAAGCGCGCTGCGCAACCGCCCGGTGTTGACGAGGTGTTCGGCAATGAGGCGGCGCATACGGGGATAAAGCTCCTGCAATACGGCATAAGCGGGCGTCCCGCGATCGGCAGCGGCCACCCGGACCTCCGACAGGTCTGCCCTGCCGAAAAGAGTCCTTTGCAACTTGATCGACTCGATCGGCTCAAGCAGCGGCACGACCACCTGCGAGCGCAATGCCCCCTTTGTTTCCCCGGCGACGGCCCTCACCCGCTCCTGCAACCGCCCGTACTCCCCGACAATGCGGGACTGCTTTTCCTTGAGTTCGTCAAGCAGGTTGTCGGGACATTCCCATGCCGCCAGCGCATCCCTGCTTTTGTCCAGGGCTTCGATCATGGATTCGGGCTGCATTCGAAGGATGCGCGCCGCCATGATCACGCTTTCGATATCGGACAGGATGAGCGGGTGCCGGAAAAAGCGATCGTCGGCCATGGCGGTGATCAGCGCCTGCTCGTGTTCGTCCGCCACCTGCGGCACGGAGGCCTCGGTCGAAAGGAACTGGTGAAAGAGCGCGTCGATTGTCGAAAAATGGACCTTGGAGGCGCGCATGATGAGCCGGAGTTTGTCCGCGGCGTCACCGGCTTCCTTCTCGATCTCCTCGAGGATGCGCTTCTCCATCTCGGCCGCCGCGGCGCGGGTGAAGGTGGCGGCGACAACGAACGCGGCATCCCTTTCGATGTGGCTGCGCACCTCCCGGGTCAGGCGAAAGGTCTTCCCGGACCCTGCCGACGCGGTGACAAAGAGGCTTTTCACCATGGGCGGCCTCCTGTCCGGTAGAGGTCCGGTTTGAGGCAGAGCGCCTTGAAGGGGCAGAATGCGCAGCCTTTCGCGCGGTAGTTGGGGATGAAGCTCTCCATCTCCAGCATCTCGTCGAGCCGCCGCGCGATGCGCTCCATGGTCCTGTCGCAGTCCGCCAGCTCTTCCCCTGAAAGCGGCGCCTCATAGTCGCCGCGGGATCTGGGCCTGAGGAGGAGATGGGAGGCGTCCAGCAGGTCCGGTTCCGCCGTCCCGTTCTGCACCGCGAGGTACGCGTAGATCAACAATTGAAACCGCTCGTCGAAGGCGTCCGTTTTCTCCACCCGGTCCGCCAGCCTGCCCGAAGCGCCGTTCTTTTCCTTGTATTTCAGGTCGGCGATCAGCAGCCTCCCCCCGTGCCGCTGCAGACGGTCGATGCGCCCTCTGAGCCGGTACCGGCCGCTGCCGAAGGGGGCAGACAGTTCCAGCTCGGCTGCCGTCACCTCGTCGGAAAAGAGAATCCGCCTGCCCGTCTCCTGCTCCCACGCGGCGATGTCGGTAAGATAGCTCTGAACGATGGCCTTGCGGACCGCATGGTCCGGAAGGCCTGCCAGCAAATCCGGATCACCGTCCCACCGTTCGTTGAATTGATCCCGCCACTTCATAATTGCGGGGTGATGATCCTTCAGCTCCGCGAAGAGATGATGGAGGAAATTTCCGATGAGGAGATTGGCGCGCTCCTCTTCGTCGAAGCATGGGGGCGCGGCGACCTCCTGGATGTTTTCCAGCACGAAGCGGTACGGGCAGGTGAAGAAGACGCCCAGTGAACTGTAGGACCAGGTGTGCTGCCGAAGCCGCTCCCGCAGCGCATCCGTGTTCTCGATGGCGGGGGTTCCGGACGGGACCTGGAAGGGCACTGGCGTTATCCGCCGCTTCACGGGCTTCCTGCCGAACTCGGTGGCCAGAAACGAGAAGTGGGGCGACGGCGCCTCCCCGTTTGCCTGGTCGTAAAGGGCAACCAGATGGGCCGTGCGGCCAAACGCGAGTAACTGGCGCAGCGCCAGATCATCTGCCTCGAACTGAACCCGGTGGATCCGCGGCAGATGGATCAGGTTCAGATAGGGGCCGCTGAAGGGCTTTCGCGGGAAGATGCCGCTGTTCATCGGCAGGATGACGGCGCGATGGTAGGGGATGCCCGTTGCATCTCCCATGCCCACCACCTGGATCGGCGCGCCGCGGTTGCCGTGCAGATGCAGCTTCTTCGCATCGATCAGGTACTCGGTGATCGACTGCCACCCGGCGCCCATGAGCGGGCGGAGCCGCTCCAGTTCGTCGCACAGGGTGATCGCCCCCTCGAATGCGGAGCGGTCGGCCTCGTCGAGTTCATTCCATCCGGCGGAGAGCTGCCTGACGAGATCCCTTCGAACCATCCCCGGCTTTTTTCCGCCGCGAACCGCATCGCGGAGCTGCTGCGCTGCCGCGAAGTGGGTAAAGGGGATCCACGGCGCAAAGTTGACCTGCCCCCCAAGCGGCCGGAAGAGAAGCTCCCACAGGTAGAATGAGAGCCTTTCGTCCAGGGGCACGATGAAAAGCTGTTCCGAGCGGCTCCGCGGCTGTCCCAGAAAATCGCCAATCTCGCGGGCCAGGAGCGCGTGCATTGCGGCCCGCTCGGCCAGTTCTGAAAAGTCCAATCCATCTCCCCGGTCGCGGCGCTCGGAAATGCCGATGCTCCGGGAGAGCGACAGGGCCGTCTCGTACTCGGGCAGATCTGCCGGCATGTGGGGGCCGAAAAGCGGTGCGTCGACGAAGATCCGGTCGCGGGGGATCCGGCCGAAAAAACGCTGATTCAGCGGCGTCATCAGGGGCAGGCCGACAAACAGATCGCGATCATCCGGCTCGAGATCGGCGAACCGCGCCGCCTCGAAGGGTGCGTAGAACATCCCCTCCGCAGCCAGCCTTTCACGGAATTCCGCGATCGCCGCGAAGAACCGGTCAATGCGGTTGAGCTGGTCATGCCCGATCTGGTCCAGCGCACGCAGCTCCCCGGCGCTTACGGAGAACTCAGCGATCGCGGCCAGGAAGGCGATCAGCCGCTGCGTGTCCGCCGGGGGTGTGGAACCGCCCTCATTCCGGCTGCGAATGGCATGGAAACGCAGAAAGGCTTCATCCTCCATGACCGCGGCCAACCCAGTTGCCCCAGCAATCCGGCGCGTCCTGTAGTCGTCGAAGGAGAGGATGGCCGGGAGAAGGCCGCCGAGCCGGGTGTGGATGAGGTGGTGCAGGAAATCCCGGCCCCGGCCGGTCATCGAGACGACCGTGAATCGGCTCATGTCGGGATAGTGCGAGCGGAGCCGGCCGATCAGGGCGTCGACGGCCGGAGGAAGGTCGCCCGAAGGCGTGTCGGGAGTAGCGATCCTGCTGTTCATTGGCGCAGACTCATGAGGAAATTACAATCCTGAAGAACCGTATCGACGGCTCGTGTCCCCTATTCATCTATTTGAATGTCCGGCAACTGCAGCACGTTCGAGGCTTCCAGATCCTTCCCCGCGATCCCCTTGATGGAGCCGAACAGGGCCGATATGTTTTCCTGAACGACCCAGATCTGCTTCTCCCTTTCCTTCCAGATCTTGAGCATGGCCTTCTTCTCGGAATTCAACTGGCCGATCATGGAATCGAAGTTTTCGACGATTCGCCTGATGTTCTGGACAAATTCATTGCTCGTCAGGTAGCTGTAGAGCAGCTCCATTTTATCGCCCTTATTCTCCTGCGATTTTCTGACGGAATGCGTTTTGATCAGCATTTCCCGAAGGACAAACGACAGGCTCCCCACCTCATGAAAGCCGCAGACCCAGACGCCGTCCCGTTCACCGAACCGGTCCATATCGCCCGGCATCGTTTCCGTGACGAGCACGGCGATATCCGCCTTGCAGGCCATCTGGTCCTGCTTCAGCTTGTCGATCCAGTCGCCCGCAAAGCTCTTCGTCCGCTTGCTTTCATACACAATGGAACCGCACTCCTGCTGCATGGAATTGACGACGGTCTGGATGCTGTCGGCACCCCTCATCCCCTTCGGCACCTCCTGAATCCTGTCAAAAGGGTATATTCTGGAGAGGAGGTCCTCCAGGGCCAGTTCCTGCACTTCGCCCTGCAACTGCATCGAGCCCTGCTCCGCTTTCCGCTTCATCTCCTCAGCGAGTTTTTTGTTGTCATCGATCTGTTTCAGAAGTTTGATCTTCTCCAGTTCAAAGCTCTCCCGCTCCTTCGCGCGGGCCCTTTCCTCGATCTCTTTCTGCTTTTCGAGAATCTGCCTTTCGACCTGAAGCTCGAACTCCTCCTGTTTCTCTTTCAGCGCCGCCTCCTGCCGCATCAGGGCGACCTCTTTCTCCTTGAGGGACTTGTTTTCGGTTTTTCGCTTCTCGTTCTCTTCCCGAAGGGCTTTGATCTGCTCCTCGTACTTTTCACCGGCCGACTGTTCGATTTTTGCCTTCTCGTTATCCAGCGCCTTCGCAAGCTCGGCCTTCAGCATCGCCTCCTGATTTTCCCGAAGGGCACTGAGTTGCTTTCTTTCCTCTTCCAGTTTCCTTTTCTCTTCATTGAACCGGTCGGCCTGCTCCGCGACTCTCCGCTCATATTCGGCCCTGAAATGGGCTTCCAGCTTCCCCGAGATGGCTTCTTCGACATCGAAACTGTGACCGCAATTGGGGCATTTGATTTTATCGTTCATGCTCGCTCCTTCAATGCTTGGCAGGATGGATACAGAGCCTCGTCAAAATGCACCACAGCTATTAAACCGCCCATTGAAAACGGCATTATCTTGCGTGATACCCGCCTGTCTTCCGGGGACCGACGAAGACGATCCTTCCCTGCTCCCTCAATTTCTTTATCCAGCGCTCGACGGTTCTTTGTGGAATATTCAATACCGTCGTTATTTCCGTGACATTCCTGCCGGGAGTATTTCTGATGTAATCGGCAACGCGCTCTATTCCTTCCATTATACCGCCATCTATACCGCCACTTATACCGCCATTTGTTCCGCCACTTATTCCCTCACTGGCGGGACACCGGGTAAACTTCACGACAAAAGCGCCGGTCATTTCCTTCAACTCCGGCTTGGGATTGCCGTTTACGGCGCACGCCTCCACCATCCGCTGAAATCCCGTTCCCCATCCTTCGATAAAACCGATGTCGTGGAATATTTTTGCCAGCACCCTGTTGCGCGGGATGGAGCGATTTTCCACAAGAAGGTTCTTGATGTTCAACTCCTTGGGAAGAAGACCGGGGCTCCATATTTCCAGGCGGTCGTCAAAGATACGGATCTGGATGTTACCGGGGTCGGTATAATCCCGATGGACAATGGCGTTTACGACGGCCTCGCGCAACGCCTCCAATGGATAATCCCATTTCTCGTCACGGGCCGCTTTGGCGCCGATATCCACACCCATA
>CAYWTL010000045.1:0-19887 GCA_964460245.1 uncultured Syntrophaceae bacterium
CCGTATACCCGGACGGCCAGCTCGGCAAGGGCGAACGGGAGCTGCTCGAAGCCGTCCAGCAGGGAACCATCGACATCTATGTCGGCTCGACCGGACCGATCGGCGGATTCAACCCCGGGATCGGGATTCTGGACATCCCATTCCTGTTCAACGATTACGAACATGCGGACAAAGTCCTGGACGGCCCCATCGGACAGCAACTGCTCGACGATCTGGAAAAGGCGCAGTTCAAGGCCCTGGCCTTCTGGGAAAACGGTTTTCGGAACCTGACCAACTCGCGCAGGGCGGTCAGGGTTCCCGCCGATGCCAAAGGCTTGAAGATCCGCACGATGGAAAACAAGGCGCATATGGCGGCCTGGTCGTCGGTCGGCGCAAATCCCGTCCCCATGGCGTGGGGGGAAGTGTACGGCGCCCTTCAGCAGAAGATCATCGACGGGCAGGAAAACCCGGTGGCGGTGATCCATTCGGCCAAAATCAACGAAGTCCAGAAATACCTGTCCCTGAGCCAGCACGTTTATTCACCGGCAGTCCTCATCGTGAGCCTGAAGAAATGGCAGTCCCTGCCCGGACAGGATCGGGAGATGCTGCTCCGGACGGCCCGGGAGGTTGCCCAGTATCAGCGCAAGCTGGGAAGGGACATGGAGGCGAAGCAGATCGCCGAGCTTTCCGAAAGGGGAATGATCGTGGAGAAGAAAATCGACAAGGCGGCATGGCGAAAAGCCATGCAGCCGGTCATCGACCAGGTTGCCGGACAGTTCGGCAAGGAAAAGGTCGATGCGATCTTCGGGACGAAGTGATCTCCATGGCGGCATTCTCAAGTCTGAACTCGATCCTGATCAAAGCCGCATCGGGGGTGACCGCGGCGTGCCTGGCGGTAATTGCCGTGGTCATCCCCTATGAGGTGTTCGGGCGCTATGTGCTGGGCGACATGCCCGTCTGGTCGGGAGAGGCGGCCACTTTTTCCCTGGTCTGGGCATCCATGATGGGCAGCGCGGTCGGCCTGAAGAAGGGGTACCAGGTCAGCCTGAACCTGTTTGTGAACAGGCTCCCGAAAATTCCCTGTCTCGCGGTCACGGGATGCATGTATGCCGGCATGCTGGTCTTTCTCGGGCTGATGAGCTGGTTTGGCCTGCACCAGACCATCGTCAACATGCACCAGCGATCCACGGCTATCGGCATACCCATGAGCCTGCCCTATCTCGCGCTCCCCGCCGGTTTTACGCTCATGTTCCTCATCACCGTCGAGCAGTGCTGGAACTTTTTCCGCACGGAAGCAAAGGAAGGCCGAGGTTGCTGGTCCCGTTCCTGATTGCCTTTATCGTCCTCATGGTTGCGGGCATCCCGGTTGCGCTCGCCATGGGCGGCTCTGCCCTGACCTATGCGTTTCTCAGCGGCGATATTTCTCCCACCCTTCTCATTCAAACGACTTTTGCCGGGATGACATCCTTCCCGCTGCTTGCCATCCCCCTGTTCATCCTCGCGGGCAACCTGATGAACGAGGGGGGAATCACGGATGATCTCGTACGCTTCTCCAGACGGATCGTCGGACACATCCGCGGCGGACTGGGATTGACGACCATCGTCGCCTGCGCCATTTTTGCGTCCATCTCCGGATCGGCCGTAGCCACCGCTGTGGCAATCGGCACGGTCATGCTTCCGGCCATGCGCAAAGCCGGCTATGACGAGGGGGTCTCATCGGCAATGACGGCCACTGCTTCCTGCATGGGCCCAATCATCCCGCCCAGCATCCCTTTCATCATCTACGGGGTGATCGCCCAGGTTTCCATCGGTGCTCTTTTCGTCGCGGGGATCATTCCGGGGCTTCTGCTTGCCGGCTGCCTCATGATCTACATGCTGATCGTTGCGCGCCGGGACGGTTATCCGCGCGAGCCACGCGCCGGCTTTCGGGATATTTTCACGGGAGCTTTCAGGGCGCTGCCGTCTCTGGTGATGCCCGTAATCATCATCGGGGGCATCTGGGGCGGCGTCTTTACGCCGACGGAGGCGGCGGGAATCGCCGTCGTTTACGCCTGCATCGCGGGTTTTTTGATCTACCGCCGTCTCAACCTCAGCCGGATGTACCCCCTGCTTCTGAAATCCGGGGTGGAAGCCGCCGTCGTCATGCTGCTGCTCGGACTTTCCGAACCCTTTGCCTGGGTGGTGGCGGTGGAGCAGTTGCCGCTGAAAATCATGGAGTTCTTCTCCGATTTTTCATCATCCCCTTACGTCTTTCTCCTTTTCGTGAACCTCTTCCTGCTGCTCATCGGCATACCTCTGGAAACAGCACCGGCCCTGACGATCGTAACGCCCGTGCTGGTGCCCCTGGCGTCGAAATTCGGGATCGACCCCGTTCATTTCGGGGTCATCGTCTGCTTCAACCTGGTCCTGGGCCTCATCACCCCGCCGGTCGGAGGTGTGCTGTTCTCCATCTGCGGCATTACCGGACTTTCACTGGAGAGGCTGTCACGCAGCATCTGGATCCCCTTCCTGATCGGCGTGGGGGTGCTGATGATCATCACCTACATACCGATACTCAGCACGCTGCTGCCCAAGCTCATTTTGTTCAAATGAGCGATCCTGAAATTTGAATCCCCTGTTCCGGTAAGATCACCGAACGGGCTCAGACGACAATGTTCAACGCCACGACAGGAATCGATTCGCATTTTCCTGGATCTTTTCAAAACCCATTCTCCCTGAAGCGCTCCGGCGGAATATTTTAATCGCGGCAGTGGATTTCAAATCGAATTCATGATATGGGGGAGCCCATGTGAATGGTCGTTCCAAGAAAGCGTTTCGAATCCCTTGAACCCGAGTGTGAGGGCAAGATGGATCGACAAGTGAAACCCCGTATCTCACCCAAGAGCACGGGGTTTTCGTTTTGAAAGGAGCACGAGGATGAAAGCAAAAGCCATCTTCACGGCCGCCGTCACGGGAAGCATTCATACGCCTTCCATGTCTCCCTACTTGCCCATTACTCCGAAGCAGATTATTGACGAGGCGGTTGCCGCGCATGAAGCGGGAGCGGCCGTTGCCCACATCCATGTCCGGGATCCCGAGACGGGTCGCCCGACACCGGATATCAACCTGATCGGAGAGGTGGTCAAGGGGATCAAAAGCCGGTGCAACATCATTGTCTGCATCACCACGGGCGGCGGGCTAGGCATGACGGTGGAACAACGCCTGATGCCGGTATCCACCTTCAAGCCGGAACTGGCGTCCTTCAATGCCGGTTCACTCAACTTCGCCCTCTTTCACACCCTGGACAAGTTCAAGGAGTTCAAGTTCGACTGGGAGCCGCAGTACCTCGGCATGACGGAGGATTTCATCTTTCCCAACACCTTCAAATCCATGCGCGAGTTCACCGTGATCTTCAACGAAAACGGGACAAAACCGGAGTTCGAGGTCTACGATTCGGGCATGGTCAACAATGTGGCCTTCCTCATCGAACGGGGGTATGTGAAGAAGCCCGTCTACATCCAGTACGTCATGGGCATCCTGGGCGGCATCACGGCCAGCCCCGAGAATCTCCTGTTCCTCGTGGACTACACGAAACGCCTTATCGGAGACTTCGAGTTTTCCGTCTGCGTCGCGGGGCGCGCCCAGTTCCCCATCTGCAATCTGTCCCTTCTTCTGGGCGGCAACTGCCGCGTCGGCCTGGAGGACAACCTCTACCTGGAAAGGGGTGTGTCGGCCAAAAGCAACGCCGAACAGGTGGCGAAGATCATCCGGATTGCCCGCGAACTGGGCATCGACCCGGCCTCTCCGGACGAGGCCAGGTCGATGCTGGGTTTGAAAGGCATGGATCAGGTGAACTACTGACATTCGAAAAATACGGCGCGCAAGGAGACCGGAGATGGATTTCAATCTCAGTGACGAGCAGGCCATGCTGCGGGAAAGCGTGCGGCATTTTGCCGCCAAGGAGCTGAAGCCGATCGCCGATGAGGTTGACCGGGAAGACCGCTGGCCCGCGGGCATGTGGAAAAAACTGGGGGCCCTGGGCGTTCTCGGCATCACGATCGATCCGGATTATGGAGGCGCCGGGGCGGACATCCTTTCCGGTGCCCTTGTCGTGGAGGAGCTGGCCCGGGTTCTTCCGGCCGTTTCGCTCTCCTACGGGGCCCATGCCAACCTCTGCTGCCACAACCTGTTCGTCAACGGCACGGAGGCGCAGAAGCGGAAATACCTCCCGCCCCTCTGCTCGGGAGATCATGTCGGCGCCCTGGGCCTGACGGAGCCGAATGCCGGCTCCGATGCCGTGAGCATTCAGACCGCGGCCAGACGGGAAGGGGATCACTACATCGTAAACGGAAGGAAGACGTTCATCACCAACGGTCCGGACGCCGACACCATCGTCCTGTATGCCAAGACGGACAAGGCGGCCGGACCCAAGGGCATCACGGCGTTCATCCTGGACACGAAGTTTCCGGGGTTCTCCGTTTCCCGGACCCTGGAGAAGGTCGGCAACCGGGGTTCCCGCACGGGGGAACTCATCCTGGAGGATTGCCGGATCCCGGCAGAGAACGTTCTGGGCAGGGAGAACGCCGGGATTGCCGTGATGATGCGGGGTCTCGATGTCGAGCGGGCTTTTCTGTCCACCTTTGCCCTGGGCATTGCCGAGGGCGCCTTTGAAGAGGCTCTGAAATATTCCAGGGAGCGGGTGCAGTTCGGCAAGCCGATTGCGTCCTTCCAGTTGATCCAGGCCAAACTGGCGGACATGTACACGCTCATCGAGGCGTCCCGCCTGATGTGCTATAAGGCCTGCATCCTGGCCGGCCACGCGGAGCGCGGCGGCAAGGGAACCGAGGTGCACAAGCTCGCCGCGGCGGCCATCCTCTTCACGGCCGAGGCCTGCGACAAGGTCTGTACGGAGGCCGTTCAGATACACGGCGGCTACGGGTACTGTCTGGAGTACCCCGTCCAGAGATTCTGGAGGGATGCCAAGCTGGGAACCCTCGGGGCGGGCACGTCGGAAATGCGGCGGCTCATCATTGCCCGCGAGCTGCTCACGCCATAGGAAAGCGGCGTGTGAAAGACGTGTTTCGCGTCCTGTAAAGCCATTCACCCGGATCGGGAGCGTCCGCTCTTGATGATCCCGGTTCAATGAAAAGGAAGGGAGTGCGCGTATGGCAAAGAAAGTGGCAATCGTATCGGTGGCACAAAGCGCCGGCGCCGAATCCAAGGAGAACTTCTATGACCAGGCTTACCGGGTCGCGAAGGAGGCGCTGGACAAGGCGGGGCTGACGAGGGAGGAGCTGGGGACGGTAGTGACGGCCTCGTCCGACATCTTTCACGGAGGCATCTCCTGCGCCAACTCCTACTACTGGGAAACCACGGGGGCCTTTCTGAAAAATGCATCCCGCCAGGACGGGGAGTCGCTCTTCGCCTTTTTTTACGGAGTCATGCGGATCCTGAGCGGACAGTACGACACCGCCCTGGTCATGGCGCTCTGCAAGGGGTCGGAGAATCCGCCGAACGACACCTGTACGCTCATGTTCGCCGATCCCTTCTATCAGCGTCCCGTCGGACTGACGGAGACCACGGCGGCGGCGCTGCAAATGCGGCTTTACATGGAGAAATACGGGGTCACACGGGAGCAGTGCGCGAAGGTGGCCGTCAAGAACCTGGGCAACGCCCTCCTCAACCCCTATGCGCACCGGAAGGGCCGCTACTCCGTGGCGGATGTGCTGGGCTCGCGTCCGTCCGCCGATCCGCTGACGGAGATGGAAACCGCTCCCAAATCCGAGGGGATGGTGGCCATGGTGCTGGCATCGGAGAAGCGGGCCAAGAAGCTGACGGACAAACCGGTCTGGTTCCGGGGCTACGGAAGCTCGCTCGACACGTTTTATCTGGGGGACCGAGACCTGCTGAACGGGCAGTTGCGGCATGCAGCAGCCCGCGCCTACAAAATGGCCGGCATCAATGATCCCCGCAAAGAGATCGATCTGGCCGAGTTGACCGAACCCTACGCATTCCAGGAGCTGATGTGGTGCGAGGATCTGGGTTTCTGCAAGCGCGGCGAGGGGGGCAAGTGGATGGAGAGCGGTGCGACCGCCATGGGCGGCAAGCTGCCCGTCAACGCATCGGGAGGAGTCCTGGCCAACAATCCCTACGTCTCCAGAGGTCTTCAGCGCCTCGTGGAGGCGACGCTCCAGCTTCGCGGCGAGGCCGGGGAACGGCAGGTCAGGAAGAAAGTCAAGACCGCCCTGGCGCACGGAACACACGGATTCGCCGGACAATGTCATGCCGTGGCCATCATCGGCACATAGGAGGTGAGTGATATGGGAAGAGCAGTGGGGATCATCGGTGTGGGGCAAACCCACCATGGCCGCCGAATGGAAGTGTCCTACCCGGATCTGGTCCGAGAAGCGGTCGTTCGGGTTTTTGAAGACACCGGTCTCACGCCCGCGGATATTGACGGGGTGGTTTCGGGAACCATGCCGTCCATGATGGAGGGGGTTGCCCTGACCCATTTCTATTTTGCGGACGCGATGCAGGCCGTCGGGAAGCCGATCATGAAGACGGAGACCTGCGGTTCCACGGGTGTTTCCATTGCCCACACCGCCTATTACTGGGTGTCGTCGGGCATGGCGGACGTGGTTCTGGCCGTGGGCCATGAGAAAATGAACGAGGGGAACGCCCAGGCGACCATGACGACCGTCGCCGAGCCCTTCTACCAGCGCTATTTCATCGCCGGGGCGCCGGGCGTTTTCTCCATGCAGTCCCAGATGTGGGCGGACCGTTACGGCATTCCGGAGGAGAAGATACGGGACGCGGCCGCACACATCTCCGTGACGCATCACAACAGCGCTTTCGACAATCCCTATGCGCACGTGAAACTGAAAGTCACCATCGACGACGTCAAGAACGCCCGCCTGATCACCTATCCGGTCCGGCTGCTGGACGTGTGCCCCACGTCCGACGGGGCCTGCGCCGTGATCTTCGCCTCGGAAAAAGCGATCCGAAAGCTCGGCAGAAAGGCGGCCTGGGTCAGGGGCGTCGGCTACCGCGGCGAGGAGTATTTCTTCGGCGACAGCGACAAGGGGTTGTGGCAAAGCGCATCGCAGGCGGCGAAACAGGCCTACGATCAGGCGGGCATAACCAATCCGCGCAGGGATCTGGATGTGGCGGAAGTGTACAACCCCTTCACGTTCCAGGAGATGCTCTTTTACGAGTGTTTCGGCTTCTGCGGACTGGGGGAATCGCCCGATCTCGTCCTGAAGGGGACCTTCGACCGGAAGGGAGCGCTTCCCTGCGACCCCTCCGGCGGCGTCCTGTGCACCAATCCCATCGGCGCCACCGGCCTGATCCGCGTCGCCGAAGCAGCCTTGCAGGTCATGGGAAAAGCCGGCGACCACCAGATTCCCGGCGCCAGGCTGGCTTTCAGCCATGCCATGGGCGGGGTGGACCAGTTCAATGGCGTGATGATTGTCGGTTCCGAATTAAAATAAACGATACGGTTGCAAATAGAATGGAGGAGAGGAAGATGGCCAAAGAATACAAGACGCTTGTGACGGAGATCCGGCTTCCCTACGAACTTTCCTATGGCGCCACCTGGACCCGGTTTTTCAACGGCATGGCGGAAAAGAAGATCTACGGGACGAAATGCGCCAAATGCGAACGGGTGCTGGTCCCGGCCCGGAGTTTCTGCCCCCGCTGTTTCGTGGACACGACGGACTGGCTGGAGGTGGCGCAGCAGGGAACCCTGACGGCATGGAGCTACGTGAACTACCGGTATTTCGGAATGCCGACGGAGCCGCCCTTCATCGGCGCCCTGATCCGGCTGGATGGAACGGATGTGGATTTCCTGCACATGATCGGCGGCTTTGACATGAGCGATTTCGAGCAGGCCCGGAAAATCGTCAAAAACGGTATGAGGCTCAGGGCGGTCTGGAAGGATGAGCGCCAAAGCCATATTCTGGACATCCAATATTTCGAGCCGCTTTCATGACGTACCGGCGGAAGCGGCAACCGGACGAGGAGACACCCGGGGCTTATCCAAGAACGGGCATAGCCATGAACACCATCTATCTGGATCACAGCGCCACCACTCCGGTCGATCCGGAGGTCCTGGGGGCGATGATGCGCCATTTCGGGAATCATTTCGGGAACCCCTCCAGCATTCACGGCTTCGGGCAGGAGGCGAAGAAGGCCGTTGTAGCGGCGAGGGAGCAGGTCGCCGCCCTGATCGGCGCCAACCCGGAAGAAATCGTCTTCACCGGCGGCGGCACGGAGGCGGACAACCTTGCCGTGATGGGATCCGCCTTCGCCGAGGCATCCGGAAAGGATCACATCATCACGACCGCCATCGAGCATCATGCGGTTCTTTATGCCTGCAGGCATCTGGAGGCGAAGGGCTTCCGGGTGACCTTTCTCCCCGTGGACGGGCACGGGGTGGTGGACCCGGAGGCCGTGCGGGAGGCCGTGACGGACAAAACGTTTCTGATTTCGGTCATGCACGCCAACAACGAAATCGGCACGATCGAACCGGTTCAGGAGATCGGATACATGGCCCGGCAGCGGGGCATTCTCATGCACACGGATGCGGTCCAGACCGTCGGGAAGATCCCCGTCCGCGTGGACGACCTGAATGTGGACCTGCTTTCGCTGGCCGCCCACAAACTCTACGGTCCGAAGGGTACGGGGGCGCTGTATGTCCGGAAAGAGACACCCGTCGTTCCGATTGTTTTCGGGGGCCATCAGGAGGGCGGACGCCGTGCAGGCACGGAAAACGTGCCGGGGATCGTGGGCCTGGGAAAGGCCTGCGAAATCGCCGCGAGGGACCTGCCACGGCAGATGGACCGCCTGAATGCGCTGCGAAGCGGCCTGGAAAAGCGGATCCTGGAGAAGATCCCCGACGCGTCGGTCAACGGTCACCCGTTCCGAAGATTGCCTCACATCCTGAGCGTATCCTTCCGCTCGGTATCCGGGGATGTCGTCGTTCGTGAACTCGACAAGCAGGGCATCGCGGCTTCGGCCGGCGCGGCGTGCACGGCGGACGTCATCACGGTTTCCCATGTGCTGGCGGCATTGAACGTCCCGAGAGACATTGCCATGGGGACCGTGCGTTTCAGCCTGGGAAAGGGCAACCGGGAAGAGGAACTGGTCCATACCTCAGGAGCCCTGGCTGAAATTGTCCGGAAGCTCCGGACCCTGGCTGAACTGGAAACCGCCATGGGCGCGCGTGGATGCCGCTGATTTTCTGCCTTCCACGAACCACTTTGGAGGCTTGCGTCTCGTCCACTTCGCGAATCTCGACTTTTCACCGATGTAGAAGCGCCGGTATGCCTCGACGGGATTGCCCGGAACCCTGTATCCATCCGGCATGGCCTGGGCGAACTCCGTCAGTCCATGATCTGCGATGCCGGGAACGGACAGGCCGCGGATCACGCGAGCGGATTCATGATCGGACGCGGCGCGGAAGCGGTAGCGGTACTCTCCGTTCAGCGCCAGCGCCAGACGCCGAAGCCAGATCCAGTTGGACCGCGATCGGGCTGCCCAAACCGTGCAGGGATGCCGTGTGTGCGTCGATCGGTAGGCTGCCTTCCCGCCGCTCAGGTTGACCACCGTACAGAGCATCTGGGCGCTTTCCAGGATCATTTTGACCACGTGCTGGTCGGCATGGTATCTTGCACAGGTAGGAATGTCGTGATCCAGGACGAATATGTTCATGTTCGAGGCCCCTCGCGGGAGGATCAAAACTTTCAGGGATAATGAGAATTTACGGGGAGATGTACGATCAGCCGATGCCTGAAGGCGGGGCGCCGCGTAAGAGAAACCTTACCGCCCCTTTTTGGCCGGAGACTCCCCGAAGCTGATATCCGGCGTGACCCGGACCCGGCGCGGGGATAGATTCCTGTCGTCTTTCCTGGGGGTGAAGGTGATCGAGGGAGCCAGCGTCTCCTCGTATTGAAAACCCTCCGCCTCCTTGCAGTCGCCGTATTTTGACCTCAGCTCGTCGAGCGGGCCCGCGTCCATTGCCTGCATCGGGCAACTGCTCACGCAGATCGGCTTCTTCTCCTCCGCCCATAGATCGAGACACAGGTTGCATTTCTGCATCACCGCATCCTCTTCCGGCCCGAATTGCGGGGCATCATAAGGACAGGCATCCAGGCACAGGCCGCAAACCTCTTTGCCCAGGCATTTCTCTCCATCAACCGTCACGATGCCGTCCTCCGGTCGCTTCGACAGGGCATCGGCCGGACACACGGAAACGCAGGCCGGTGTGAGGCAGTGATTGCAGAGGACGGGAAGAAAGGCGACAAACAGATCTGGGTATCGGCCTTTTTCGATGGTTTTCACCCGAATCCAGCTCGCCGGGCCGGCCGGCACGTCATGCCAATCCTTGCAGGCCACCACACAGGCAAAGCAACCGGTGCAACGGTTCTGGTTGATGTAAATCCCGTACTGCTTCATGATACCGCCTTCTCTATTTCCACCAACGCGGTGCCGGATACAAAGGCGCCGGCCGGCGAGGTTACGTTTTTGGTCAGCACGTTGGCAGAGCCGCCCCGATCAATGCCCTTCTCGTCCGGGTCGAACCATGCGCCCTGGGGAAGGGCGACGACTCCCGGCATGATCCGCTCGGTGACTTTTGCGGGGATCCTCACCTCGCCCCGATCGTTGAAAACCCGGACGGTATCCCCGTGGCGAATATTCCGCGCCTCGGCATCGGCCGTATTCATGGAAAGCGCCTGCACCTGCAGCTCGCGAAGCCAGGGAAGATTGTCGAACTGGCTGTGCGCCCGCCTCTTGAAATGCGGGCTGATGAGCTGCAAGGGGTACTTCCGGGCAAGCGGATCCCGGGGGCTTTCCCAGCTTTCGATGTATTCAGGCAGGCTGGGTATCGAGGCGATGTCCATCCCGGCGATGATGTCCGAGCGGATCTCCACTTTACCGGACGGCGTGCGGAGCGGCTTTGCGGCCGGACCTGTTCCGCCCTTTTCAGGGACGGATCCCGAAGCATCGGAGTCGATCCGGTAGATGCCCCGCTCCTTCAGTTGTTCAAAACCCGGCAGATCCACTTCCTCGGACAGCTTCTCCAGCATGTCCAGAATCCACTCCTCGTCCGATTTGTCCCCGTAGTCGTGGATTCCGAGCCTGGGCGCCAGAGCCCTGCAGATGTCGAGCTGGGATCGGGATTCCCCCAGAGGCTCCACTACCTTGCCGAGGACGCCGTATTCACCGCCCTCCAGGGGCGCATGGAGGTCGTTGCGTTCCAGGAAGGTGCACACCGGCAGCACAATATCGGCAAACCGGGCGGAAGCCGTCATGAACTGCTCCGTAACCAGCACGAATTCAAGTTTTCGGAACGCTTCGCAGGCCTTGTTGATCTCGCCGAGTTGGTTGAGGTAGTTGGTGTTGGACAGCCAGAGGAATTTGTAATCCGCCGGGTAGCCCCCGGCCCGGCCCTTCAGAATCGCGTCCGCAAACAGCGCAACGTTGACGCGGGCGCTGGAGTTCACGCTGGCGCCGCGGAACGGGAGCGCGTTCCGGCGCGGCGGCGCCTGCGCCTCCACCGGATTGAGGGGGCTGGGAAGGTGCGGCTGGTAGCGCGTGCGGCGCGGCGCGGGTTGCCATTTTTGCAGGGATACGTTGCCCGTGATGGCCTCCAGCGCAGCCGCCGCGCGATGGTACTGTTCCCCGAAGGCCGTGCGCCCCGCGGCGATGCTGGTGGCGAGGATGGCGGGTTTACTGCGCGCAAACTCGCGCGCCAGGGCGGCGATCGTCTCCGCCGGAACGCCGCTGATCGCAGCTGCCCATTGGGGGCTTTTCACCACCCCGTCTTTTCGGCCCAGCAGATATTCCCGGTACGGATCGAATCCCACCGTGTGCGCATTGATGAACTCCTGATCCTGCAGGTTTTCATCGACAACGACGAAGGCCATGGCGATCAGTACGGCGGCGTCCGTGCCCGGCCGGATGGGAATCCACCGGTCGGCAAAGGCGGCGGCCGAATCGGTGTAGCGGGGATCGACACAAACGATCCGGGCGCCCCGCTCTTTCGCGCGGGAGAGTGACAGGGGGATGTTGGAGCCCAGCTCCGTCGTTGCGGGATTCCAGCTCCACATGATGATCAGGCGGCTCTGGCAATACGCCTCCGGTGCGTGATCCGTCTGGACAAATTTCCTCCGCGCTCCGTATGTCACCCCGGCTGAGAACGCGGCCCCCTCGCAGGATATGTAGCCCCAGGGAGCGGTGTAGCCGCCGAACCCGCAGAGCAGCCGGTGAAAAGCGCCGACGTGATGGAGGGTGTGGGGATCACACATGGAGCAGAAATGAAGGATGGCCGCATTTCCGTAATCCGACTTGACCCGCTTCATGGCTGTCGCCACCGTTTCCAGCGCCTCATCCCAGGAAACCCTGTTGAACGCTCCCGAACCCCTTTCCCCCGTCCTTTTCAGCGGATAGAGAAGCCTGTCCGAGGCATAAACGCGCTGACGGTACGCATGGCCGCGCGCGCACATCCGCGGACTGCCCTCTTTGTCATCCGCCTCGATGCGCACGATCCGGTTCCCCCGGACATGCACCTTCATTTCACAGGCGCCTCCGCAGTGGCTGCTGCAGAGCGTCCGGACGATCTTTTCCGCTTCGATGCCGGTGTTCGCCATCTCGCCCCCGTTAACGATTCGTTATGCGACGGGAATGATCTTCCTATGTGTTTCTTCTAACACAGATATACGCAAAAAAGCAAATGAGAGCCGGAGAAGAACGGCTCCGTCCGGAGCAACCATCATGAGCCGGCCGTGCACCGGACGGAAAATATATTATTGGGAAACTTACCATTTGACAGTTCCCGTGGCGTCCGATAGCATCCGTCCGATCCATTCAGACCCATGTCGTTCGTTCTTACTTTCCAGCCGGTCCGGCAGGCGCGGAAGTGTGCGGCAATCGACGGCTTTGCCGCCGTGATCCTGGCCGACAACAAGGCCATGATCCGCGTTTTCGAGAAAACCGGTCTGCCCATGAAGGCCGGCATCGTGTCCGGGGTCTACCCTCTGACGATCCCCTTCCCCGACAGCGGTGATTCATCCTCCTTGACAATTGCATCGTTTGAGGGCAGATGAACAAAAGTGAACCGGGCATTGTCGATCGGTCAACGAACGGTCAGAAACCTTTCCCCGGAAGAAAAATGAAAGCCTCTGCACATCGGGATGGCGGGGTTCCAATCGGATTATCGCCGTCAATCCCAAAGATTTGACGCCAGCGGAGAAAGCCATGGGACGTTTCAGGAATTGGATTGTCGGCGCCGCCGTCTTTTTCATCCTCTTTACGGTCATCGGTTTTTTTGTCGTGCCTCCGATCCTCAAAACGTACCTGATTGAAACCCTCTCGAGAACCCTGAACCGCCAGGTGAGCATCGCCAACATCGGCCTGAATCCGTATACGCTCACCCTCACCCTGCGGGGGATCGGAATCAAAGAGCCGAAAAGCGCAGCGGATTTTGCGTCCATCGGCGAGCTGGCGGTCAACCTCGACATCCGTACGGCGCTCCGGCGGGCGCCCGTTATCGAGGCACTCACCATCCGCAAGCTCTATATTCACCTCGTCCGGAACCGGGACAACACTTACAATTTCTCCGATTTGCTCGCATTGATGAAGGAAAAACCGAAGGACCGAAAGAAAACGCCGCTGCTCTTCTCGGTCAACAATATCGTCATCGAGAACGGCAGCATCGATTTCATCGACAGCCCTTTCGACACGACGCACACCGTCCGCGACCTGAACGTCGCCATCCCCTTCGTCTCCAACATTCCCGCATACGTGGACAACTACGTGCAGCCCCGTTTCACGGCCGTCGTCAACGGCGACCCCTATACCCTCGAAGGCAAAACCAAGATCTTCAAGGACAGCCGCGAGACGGTCTTCAACATTCGGATCGAGGATTTCGATATCCCCTTCTATCTGGCCTACGTCCCCCGGGATCTGAACATTTCCGTGCCGTCGGGCAAGCTGGATGTGCAATCGACGGTCACTTTCGCCATGGCGACCGGTCAGCAGCCCGCCATCTCCGTCGCCGGCAGCGTGGCGCTGAGAGACTTCGCCCTTCAGGACCGAAAGAAAAATGCCGTCGCGGGTTTCAAGCGCCTCGACGCGGTTATGCAATCCATCGAGCCCCTTCAGTCGAAATTTCACATCGCCAGGATTGCGATCGACTCGCCGGAGCTGACTGTCCGCCGGGACAAGAGCGGGGCGATCAACCTGCTCGCCCTGGCGCCGCCGCCAACGGAAAATGCAAAACCGGCCGGGCCGGAGTCCGGCGCCGGTGCAAAGCCCCTGCCGACTGTGCTCCTCGACGATTTCGATCTGAAGGGCGGCAGGATCCTGTATCGGGACGAGGCGCCGAGGCGGCCGATTGAGTCCCGGATCGAGAACGTCCGCGTCAAAGGGGAGAGAATGTCCACAATCCAGGACAGCCAGGGGATGCTTTCCGCTTCGATGGACATCAATCAAGGGAAGGGCTCCCTTTCGCTCCACGGCCCCGTCGGCCTCAACCCCGTTGTCGTGAAGATTGAAGTGGATATGAAGCGGATGCAGATTCGGCCTTTTCAGGGGTACTTCACGAAATACCTGAACATCAACTGCACCGACGGCGACATCTCCGCCAGGGGGACCGTGACGGCAAAAAAAGACACGGAAAAGGATAAGGACATGACGGTCCAGTACGACGGCAATCTCCTCCTCGCCAAATTTGCCACGGTGGACAAGGTCAAGGGCGACGATTTTGTGAAATTCAAGTCCCTTTACGCGAACGGCCTGAGCACCGGCTACAACCCGCTGTTCGTCCGCATTCGGGATCTTGCAGCAACCGACTTCTACATCCGGGTGATCGTGAATGACGACGGCACGCTGAACCTGCGGAACGTGGCCAGGCGGGAAACGGACGGGCGGACGGAGTCAGCAGACGCGAAGCCCGCTCCGCCGAAAAAGGAGGCGGCGCAGCCGGAGGTGAAAAAAGAGGACGGCGGCGGCCCCGCCGGGAACATTGAGATCGGCCGGATCTCGATCCAGAACGGCGCCATCGCCTTTGACGACCGGCATATCAAACCGAACTATTCGTCGACGCTGACCGAACTCACGGGGCGGCTGACCGGCGTGACCTCGATCGCGACCCAACCCGCCGACGTGGATGTTCGGGGAAAGATCGGGCGGCGGATCCCGATGGAGATCACCGGGAAGGTCCATCCCTTCAAGACCAATCTCTTCGTCGACCTTCGGGCGTCCCTGAAAGATTTCAACCTGAGCCCCCTTACCCCCTATTCCGGCACGTATGCAGGATACAAGATCGAAAAAGGGTCTCTCTCCTTCGACCTGAAGTACCTGATCGCCGGGAAAAAGCTGGACATGGACAACAAGGTCGTCATCGACCAACTCACGCTCGGCGACCGGGTGGAAAGCCCCCAGGCCACCAAGCTGCCCGTGGGTCTGGCCGTGACGCTGCTGCGGGACCGTGAGGGAAAGATCAATCTGGACATTCCCGTGACCGGCCGCATCGACGACCCGGAGTTCAGCGCATGGCGCATTATTCTGCAGGTGATCGTCAACCTTCTCACCAAGGTGGCAACGGCACCCTTTGCCCTGCTGGGGTCGCTGTTCGGCGCCGGCGAGGAATTGAGCTACATCGAATTCGACTACGGATCGGCCGACCTCTCGGAGCAGAACATGAAAAAGATCGAGACGCTGGCAAAAGCTCTGAAGGAGAAACCGGACCTCAAGCTGGACATCGCGGGCGGCGTGGATTCGGAGCGGGATCGGGAAGGCCTCATCCAGGAACAGTTCCAGAGGAAACTGAAGGTCCAGAAAATGAACGCGATGATCCGAAGAGGCGAAAAAGTGGAATCCGTCGACGAGATCGATATCGAGAAGCCGGAATACGACCGCTACCTGAAGCGGGCCTACGGGGCCGAAAAGTTCCCGAAGCCGCGGAACATCATCGGACTGGAGAAAGACCTGCCGAACGGGGAAATGGAAAAGCTCATCCTGACCCACATCGTGGTCAGGGAAGACGACCTTCGCCTGCTGGCGACGGAACGGGCCGAAATGGTGTCGGACGCCCTTCGGGAGCAGGGGGAATTCGACGCGGGCAGAATCTTCGTCGTCGAGCCGAAGACGCTCGAGCCCGAGGCCAAAAAGGATGTGAAGAAGAGCCGGGTCGATTTCCGGCTCAAGTGAGGAGGCAACACCAATGAAATACTACATCGTCCTGTTTCAAAACGGTTCATTCCAAATCAACAAAAACAAAACAGACAAAGCCGCCCTGCCGCAGGGCGCCCGGCAGTTTGTCTGTTCGAGCAACGTCACCGTGCAGGATTTGAACCTCTGGGCCGCGAAGGGCTACACCGGTTTCGGCACGATCCAGGAAATCGAATAGCTTCCGAAGGCTATTGCTTCCGGCATTATTTTCACTGGAAGCGCCGGTCGGTGTAATCGGCCCTCTGAGAGCTGTTACGTGTTTGATCCTCCGGACGAAAACCGTGAAAGTCCTCCTCATTTCCGCCAATACGGAAAAGATCAACATTCTGCCCCTGCCCCTGGGCCTGAATTGTGTCGCTGTGGCAACGAGAAAGGCGGACCACGACGTGCGATTGCCTTCTAATACCTCGAATTGATTGCCCTCGATTACGGAGCGAAAGAATACTTTTATGTCTCGCCGCTGTTAACATTTTACAGTGCGCTTCCTTTTCAGGAAGTTACAGGCATCGTCTTATGCGCTTACATTTGCGATTTCAAGAATAGGTCTTCTTGCCGTCCAATCAGTCGTTTCATTCGCTGTATGCCAGAGATCGTCATTTCTCTGAAGGTTCAACCACAATTCAGGAGTCGTATCAAACGCTCTGGACAACCGCAGGGAAACATCCGTTGTCACGGCGCCATGTTCGTTCAATATTTTGGATACTGTTTTTCTCGACAATCTCAGATTCTTCGCGAGATCCGTAACGCTGATTCCTGACGGGACCAGGTAATGAAGCTTGAGAATCGATCCAGGATGAGATGGCGGTCGTTTTCGTGTTCTCATAATCATCCTTTCAATGATAATCTTCGACGACTACATTCCGTGCGTCTCCATCCTTAAAATCAAAGGTCAATCGCCAGTTACCGGAGACTTTTATCGCCCAGCGCCCCTTTGCCTTGGGAAGCAACCAATGAAGGCCGGAACCCGGGAAGTTCATATCCTTAAAGACCGGATAATGGAAATCCAGCCGGTCTATGGAGGCCGTTACCGCATTGGCCCTTGCGTGATGAACCGCAACGGCGCCGGCCGTGGTATCGATGAATTTCATCATAACCCCGCCATGGACGTTTCCTGCAGGATTTGCATCTTGAGGATTCATCTGCTGGGTCATGATGATACTGCTGTCTTTACATCTCTTTTTTCCCATGTTCACGCTCAATGGTTTAGGCTGATTTATTGCCCTTTTCAAAGCCGGCAATAAACCCCTCCACCTTCTTGTAATTGTCCTCCACCGCGGCCTTGAAATCCTCGCGGCCCCGCTTGTAAGCCTTGATCCCATCATAAACGGCCTTCTTGCCTTCCGCCGGCATCCAGGGGCTCTGCTCTATAAAACTGTTCACCATCTTCTCCGTCTGCTCCTGAAGCACCGTCATAGCATTGAAGGTATTGTCAAAAGTCGTCTTGTGAAATTCGATCATCTGCTTCATAATGTTTCTCTGTTCTATTTTTCTTTTCATCTCGCTGCTTGTCTTTAAAAAGGGCCACTTAATTTATGCTACCTGTTGGGGGCTCTTGTCGGTTGCTTATCCAACTTCTTTTTTGACGTTTCTTGCTGTTTTTTAGCATTCTGTCTCTGACTCTTTTCCTTATCCTTCTTTCCCCCTTTGTCTCCCATGTCTTGTCTCCTTTCCTACTGATTCTCAGTTTCCTCACTTTGAGGCACGCTTTTAACGATCTCTTCCACAACTTCCTGTTCAGTTTTGTCAGAACCCGCGTTCATGGTTTGCGTTTTTATGCTAGCTTTCTGCTGTTTAGCCATTATGCGTTTTGCAGCCTTGTCTATCTGCTTCTGCTGCCTTGCTCTTTCTTTATCCCGTTTGCCAAAGTTGTACATGGACTTTCCCATTTTTGAGCTCCTGTTCTTGTCCTTCTTTCAAACGTTGCAGAATAGGTTGAAAATGGAGAGGCGCTCCAAGACAGTATATCGCAATGGAACGCCTCTTTCCTTACCTACGGTTTTTAATTGAGTTTCACGTTTTCTGCAGCAGGACCTTTTTTACCCGGAACGACATCGAAGCTGACAGACTGGCCCTCAGTCAATGTCTTGAAACCATCTACTTGAATGGCACTGTAGTGGACAAAAACATCGCCACCATCATTCTTTTCGATAAATCCAAAACCTTTGCTTTCGCTAAACCATTTTACTTTACCTTCTGACATAATGGGTCTCCTCCTTTCTTAGAATTTACCAAAAGTCGAATTACCAATGTGGCAGAAATAAAAAAGCCGCCAAGACTCCAAAGAGCATGGCGGCCACCCTTGCGCTTCAAATTGTCGTAACTCAACTTTAACTCTACCTAGCTGACTTCCAGACCACAGCAAGGCATAGGATATGAGTCAACTCCTATTTTACTTTTCTTCGGAAGTCAAGGGATATTCTTTAAATATCAATAATTTATTCATGCTTTGATAAATGGTCATTCCATCGGCTATGATGTGTAACGAATACAAACACTTCGCATGTAAAAAATATTTGCAGACATGAAATGATTGCCACTGTGCATCGGAACTATTTAGTGTTTTTGTCTGGTAAAATCTATCGCAAGGTTATATTGAACGACACTCTCACATGAAACGTATCCGAATTTTACCGTCTTCCAAAATCAAGAAGACAAAAGCCACCTATTCCGTCTCGCCCTTTGCCGGAGTCCATCATTCATTATCCGCCCTTTCAGGGTGACGATCACCACGAAGATCCGTGGTTCTCTTTTTCGTCAACGATCCAGCAGGTAGACTCAATCCGCACATCGCAGCATTTCGTCAACGGTGATGCTCATCATCCATGTCAATGGACATGCCGCAGATCGGCGCCTCGCAAGCAAGGTCCTACAGCTTGCGAACATTCCCGGCAGCAGGGCCCTTGGGACCCTGAACCACATCGAAATTGACACGATCACCCTCGACCAGCGATTTAAAACCTTCACCCGCTATGGAAGAATGATGCACAAAAAGGTCCTGTCCACTGTCCTGCTCAATAAAACCAAAGCCCTTCCTGTCATTAAACCATTTAACTTTTCCTTCCGCCATTCTGTATCCTCCTTTGTGTTGGTTCTCCTTTGGAAACACTTACATCAATTTGCATGCATTGAGTGATTTCCGGCAATGCAAGATCGCTCTCTCTCAGCGGAAAATGACCTCAGACAGACACTTCGATCATGACAATTTATCATGAAACATCGTACATACTGTCGTGGTGTGTCAATGTAATCAGGAAATCCTTTGAGACGAGCCATTTCTCGATGGGTATCCACATGGATTTGACTTCCGTATCAGCATGCTCAGGATGAAAACGATCATAACGCTCGCAAATGGATTTCTTCAGAAGAATATTGAAGATTTCACGGGCTTTTTCATTTCTTTCGAGATAATTATCAATTGCATCCTCTTTGATGGTGATCTGAATCTGCCTGGATCTATTGTTCCTTTTCTTTGAATCGTTTCCGAGGTTCCAGTCGATTTGTATGATATGGTCATTTCCGGAGCATCGTGAAACAATCCATGCATTCCCTGGGAAAATCGGTGTTATCAGTCCGACCCAGTGGTCGAGCAGATCTTCAGCCATGCTTTTCTTGTCCCTCTCGACTCACTGTTGCGGTTCGACGATCTTTATCTTGTTGGACCACCCGGATGATTCTGTTCTGACATTTCTGCATTCC
>CAYWTL010000046.1:0-19446 GCA_964460245.1 uncultured Syntrophaceae bacterium
CCGCCGGAGCGTATATGTTGTAGCTTTCCTTGACATGCTCGGTTGTCCTGACGTATCTCCGGTCGTATTCCACTTCGACCGTGTTCACGTAATCGGGGTACAGCCCGAATACGGGGATGCCGCCATGCGTTCTCACATGTTTGTCGTTGACCTTGTAGCTGATCATCTGGCCGCCCGCTTTGGGGACGATGGTCACCTTAACGTTGGAAAGGTAATAACCGCCGTTCTTGATCACCGCAGTCAGGGGAGCGATGCCATAGGGATTCATGACAACTTCACCGATCTTCCCCGTAATCGTGTAGTCCAGCTTCGCGCCCGAAGGGCCTCCAATTGCCAGCGCCATGGAAGGAGCCAGCAAGAATAAAAAGAGAAATACCGTCAACCACGAATACTTGTTCCATTTTCTCATATCATGCCTCCTTTTCCTGTTTGGATTGACCTCTTTTTTTCACTTCCATGATGATCCATGCAGCCAGGCAGAGCAGTGTGCATGCGAGAATCGTGACGAAGGCGAGAAGCGTGCTCTGCTCCATGTCTAAAAATTGCTTCGAGGGTATCAGATACCAGCCGTCACGGTATAAGTCTGTCAGATATTTTTGCATCGGACTCAATACAGCTCCTTCAGGCACGATCGGATAGCTGACCCCGCAGTCTCCAGTGGGGAGAAACGTGCTCGGAAACCACTCGTGCAGGGGAAGATTAAATGGATAGGAAGGTGTGGAACTGCAACCCTGAACGCCGAAAGGATCCCCGCTTTGGAAAGCTTTGCTGATCTTGATCAGATTAAGAGAGAACTCTATACCTTTGGCGGCGCCGTAGATCGCTACGACGTAACCGATGACCTTCAGCACGAGATTTTTGGGATTTATGGCGCCGACCACCCCTGCGATCATCAGGCAGACCATGGCGTACCGGATGTAAACACACTGCTCGCAGGGTCTCATGTAGAGCCATTTCTGAAATACCTGATAAGCCACCTGTTCAAGAGCCAGCGCGATGAGGAACAGCAAAATCCACATAACCCGGTGGTCCTGCAGGGCGGCTATTTTCTTGATCAATTTCATAGTTCCTCCAAATGACAAATCGTCATCTATCGAATGCCGCCTACTTCGCCATTAATTCTTTAATCGCGGCTGTCATCCCGTCAATGGATGTGATGCTCTTTGTATATAAGAGGTATTTGCCCTTGACGATGAAAGCGGGAACACCCTGAATTTTCGCGATTTCATAAGAGCCTTCCCAGTCTTTCAGCTTGGCCTTGGTGGCAGGATCCTGCAGAAGTTTCTGAAATTCGGCATTTGTGATTCCGGCAGCGTCAAGCCCCGTTTTCAGGAAGGCGGCCTGGTCTTTTCCGTCGCCCCATCTTTCCTTCTTGTCGTGATAAGCCTTGTAATAGGCGAATTTGGCTTTTTTAAAGGAAGCCTTGTCGTCGAAAAGCCCCAGACCGGCTTTCTGATCCTTGGTGATCAGAGACGCGAAAAGCTCGCTGCCCTGGACCCCGTATTTACCTTTCGTTTTAAGATGCCAGACGGTGAATTTGATGCCGTCCTTGGACAGCTGACTGACCACGGCCGGTGTAACGCTCTTGTCGTATTTGTAGCAGAACGGACAGTCGTAGCTGAAGACCTTGATCACGGTTTTGTCCATGTTGGTAATGGGTTTCGCCAAAACCATGTAGTCCGTGCCTTCTTTGGCGGCCGCGTGCGCCGACAGCGTAAAAACGGGAAACGCAAAAACAAGTGCCAGTGCCAAAGCCAAAAACCCTTTCCTCGCCCTTGAAGTTTTCATCTTCTTTCTCCTCCTTCTTTTCTTTATTTTTTAGCTGGTTAATATTTGCCGCGGATGCCGGTTACGGCAAGATCCGCAACTTACTTTTTGTGCAGTTCCAGATAGCTCCGGACAAACTTCAGCGCCTCCTCGCCGGGCAGCCCCAGAAGCCTCATCCTGTACAAATAATCATCAAAGACCGGCTTAGCTCTCTCCACCCATCGGGCTTCCTCCTCCTTGGACAGGCTGATAACCTTCGTTCCGCCCTTCACCAGCGAGGCCTTCGAATTCTTCTCCATGTCGTCCCACATGGCCGCGTATTTTTCCATGTACTCGTAACTCATGCTATCGATGATCTTTTGAATATC
The DNA here is from genome assembly GCA_964460245.1 of uncultured Syntrophaceae bacterium. Taxonomy (GTDB): domain Bacteria; phylum Desulfobacterota; class Syntrophia; order Syntrophales; family Fen-1087; genus JAXDBM01. The sequence continues at coordinate 2,136 of CAYWTL010000046.1, forward strand.
GGGAGGCAGGGAATTCCACTTCTTTTTGTTCATGGCAACGACAAACACGCCGGAATAGGCCGTCGCTCGATTCTCCGTGGTGTAGCCGATGATTTCCCCATATTTGAAACCATACGCTGTCGAATAGGGGGTCATCACACCGTCCACGTCTCCCCGCGACAGGGCGTTATAGATTTCGCCTGCGGGCATGGCCACAGTCGTGCCGCCCAGCGACTTCATGAATTTTGTAACAACTCCGTAAGTTATTATTTTCAAGCCACGGAGTTCTTCCAGCTTGTTGACCGGTTTGTTCTTCGTGTGGACGACGGCTGGCGCATGGGCGTGGAACCATAGAATTTTGACATCGTCAAATTCTTTCGGCTTGAACTTGGCGTAGAATGCATTTGCCAACCGGGTCGGCACCATGTTGTCCGAATAACCGAGGGGAAGATCCAGCACCGCGGTAAGAGGAAACCGCGCTTCCGTATACCCGAGAAGATGGTGACCCACATCGCTGACGCCCAGCGTCGTGTCGTGATAGGCCCGGACCGCGGGAACGAGCGTCCCTGCGGGATAATAATCGACCCTTACTCGGCCGTTTGTCCTTTTCTCCAAATCCTTGCACCAGCTCTCCAGCATCAGATTCTGTCTATGATCTGCCGGGAACCAGTTTGCGACTTTCAGGTTGATCGATTGTCCTTGGGCATGTCCCTGGAGCGGTATTGCCAACAAGGAAAGGAACATGGCTGCCACGACAATCTGCAAAAGCGATAACCTTTTCATAAACCCTCCTCGTTTTCTCGTTCGCCGACATCCCTTACGGGACACCGTGAACAACATAGCCAGATTGTTTTTCTACTTGGACATGGACTCTGCCGTAGATACTGAATGTTAATGTCTATGCAATCTGTGTGCCGGAATCACGATGCGTAAAATACATCAATCGAATTAAAATGTTACTCCTTTTGCACTGAACCTTCGACGGAATGATATGTTTCATATTGACTTATTCTGTGCGATCCGTTATCGAACAACGAACTATCCTGCCGTAAGCAGCGAGGTATCAGGCCCGGGTAGTCAATCTGTTCGCCCCACCGAGCGAGATCAAACAAAAAGCGGAGGCGATCTGATTCATGCCGAACGGGACTTTGAACAACAGGAACGAAGAAAATCTGTTCGATATCATCGACCACCTGCCGTGGGTCGTCTGCGTCTATGACCCCGATACGAGAGTGATCATGGTGAACCGCGCCCTGTGCAGTTATTTCCAAATCAGGCCGGAAGACTGGCTCGGGAAAACCGCCAGACAGCTCATCGACGAGGGCTACATGGATCGCACCACGGTCACGGATGCCGTCGAAAAGCGCGACACGGTCTTCGGCATCACCCGCTACCGGACGGGCATTGAGACCGTCACGGTGTGCCGGCCGATCTTCGAGGAGAACGGGGATATTCGATGCTATCTGGTGTCTGCCGCGATCATGCAGGATCTGGAGGAGATGAAGGCGGCCTTTGAAAGCCAGCGGCATCTGTCCGACCTGCATCTCCGGGAACTCGAGCATCTGAGGAACTTCCTGATTCTCAACCGGGAGGACATCGTTGCGAGTCCCCACATGAAGTCCATCCTGGAAACGGTGAAAAAGATCTCCCGCATGGACTCCACGGTGTTTGTCACCGGCGAAACGGGTGTGGGCAAGGAGGTGATCGCGAAGATCATCCACAACAACTCGGTGCGCCGTTACGGTCCCTTCATCCCCATCAACATCTCCTCTCTTCCCGAAACCCTGCTGGAATCGGAGCTGTATGGCTACAAGGCAGGAGCTTTCACCGGGGCGCTGAAGGAGGGAAAGGTTGGGCTTTTCGAAGTCGCGAAGGGCGGCACGCTGTTTCTCGACGAGGTGGCGGATATCCCCATAGGAATGCAGTCCAAGATTTTGAGGGCCATCGAGACCGGGGAGATCACCAAGATCGGTGATATCAAGCCGCAGAAAATCGATGTCCGGATCATCGCGGCAACACATCGGGACATCAAGTCCGAAATCAGGAAAGGGAATTTTCGGGAAGATCTTTATTACCGGCTGAACGTTGTCCCGATCAGGATCGACCCCTTGAGAAAAAGGCCGGAAGATATCTGGCCCCTGTGTACGTACTTTCTCGAGAGGATCGACCGAAAGTACGGCCTGAAGAAAACATTTTCCAGCCAGGCCCTGCAAGAGTTAAGGAAATACCAGTGGCCGGGGAATGTTCGGGAACTGCGCAACGTGGTTGAACGATTGGCCATCCTGTCTACTGAAGAGGAGATCTCCGCAGATGATTTCAGGAACTTGATCGGCACATCCGTTCCCGAAAAAGAATCGTTGAGCGCTTCAGATGCATACGAGGATCACGAACAGGAACGCATCCTTTCCGCCTTGAAGCAGGCGAAGGGGAATAAAAGCAAAGCTGCGGAGTTTTTGGGTGTCAGCCGGTCGAAGCTGTACCGGATGCTTCGCAAATAGAGACGCTATCGTTCCCCACTTCCTCCCTCCCCCGGACTTTCACATCTATTGACTTGGAAACGGATATGACTGATAGAAAAAGCGGCAGATACCTGCCTTGACGCAGGATTTGTCAATCTCCTAGCCCCTCATGTCTTGTGCTTACAAATATGAGGGGCTTTCATTTCGGGTCGAGTCCAATGCGTTGATTGCCAATCGACAGAGAGTATTGCCGCGGTGATCACAGATCTATTGACTGCAAAAAGCAGTTCACGGAACTCCTCCTGAAAAATCAGCACCAGTGAGGATGCGCTGTTGCACCCCGAAAGAAAGCAGTATTGTTGATGGTCGGCATCACAGACTTGTACGTGCTTATCTTTGATCAGGCAGGACTTGATTTGACGGAGTTTGTCGAGTCAAACATGGTCAGGACATTTAATCCTATGACATGTGATGCACTTCGAAACGATCAGCGGACGTATATTTTTGCGCCCTCCGTCAGAGCCCCGTCCAAGCCGGTCTCGTTTCCCATCCCGTCATATATCTTCTCTCCCTGCTTGATTCTGTCCATCAAGCCCGCGGCAATGAGCGCATGCTTCACCGTCATTCCCGGCGCCAGCTCCACTTCCCGATCATTCACATAAGCTTTCACAGTGCATCCTTTCCCGCAAACCGGCACTCCCGTGCAGCATCCGTCCGCCGATCCCGTTCACCGGTCTCGTTATACCCGCGTTTGCATCGTGAAATGCGATCGCAATCGGGGATAATCGTCACTTGATTTGCCGGATCCGCCCTTCGACCTTCGGCGAAATCTGTTTCTCAGCTCTAATGAAGTCGATGACCACATCCCTCAGCCATCGTCCGGAATCGTTGTATGCGAGTTTCTCCCCCTTCATGACGCCGCCGATCAACGCATCGTCCCCGGACGATCTCAGCGCATCGCCGAATGCCTTGTATCCGTCTCCACCGGCCGCAAGAAAATCATGGGTCGCGATCGAATACTCTCTGTCCGCCACAAGCGGGTTGCCGCCAATAAATACGTCTTTCACCCTCGAACCTTTCGAAGCAAAGCGGTCATAGGTCAACGCAAGGCCGGATACCTGGGGAAATCTGCCTTCATCGTCATCGACAGTCGAGACGCCGTGTTCCAGCGCGGCACGAATCTGTTTTCCGGTCAGCCTGACGGCAACGATATAATTATCAGCGGGCAGAGCCGCGTAGATATCGCCGACCTTGACCGGACCCTTCCGGATGCCGGTCCGAATCGTGCCGCCATTGATGATCGCCGCATCGGCCCCGGATGCCTTCTTCATGATATCGGTGACGAGGTTTCCCAGGTTGGTTTCCTGCCGCCTCACGTGAACGCCGTCAAGGTGAACCAGGGACTCGCCGATTGGCTGATTGAAAATTGAATCCACCTTCTGCTGGTATTTGACGATGATCGCATTCACGATTTTGCTCTCTTGTCCGGTGGGCGCCACCGGCTCCAACCAGCCGTCGGCTTTCACGATGCTACTTTTTTTCACGGTGAGATCCAGCACGCCGAGGACTTTGCCGTGTTCAAAAGCCTGCACGACGAACGTCTTGCCGACAATCGCGGGCTTTGCGACTTTCGTATGCGAGTGGCCGCCGACAATGACGTCGATGCCTTCGACTTTTTTTGCAAGATCGACGTCCGCACCGAATCCGATGTGGGAAAGAACAACGAGAATGTCGCTTTTCCCTCGGAGCCGCCGCACATATTTTTCAACCGTATCGACGGGGGGAAGGAATTGCAGACCCGACACATTCCTGGGGTGCGTTGAAACCGGCGCATCGCCGGTCACGACGCCGATGACCGCAATGGAAAGCCCGTCCAGTTCCCTGACGATGTATGGCTTCAGCGTGCTGATCCCCAGAACATTTGCTCCGAGAACGGGGAAGTTTGCCTCTTCTATCCTTTCCTCGAGGACTTTCTGTCCGAAATCGAACTCGTGGTTTCCCACCGCCAGGGCATCCAGCTTCATGGCATTCATCGCTTCAACGGATGATCTTCCCTGAAAAATGTTTGCCCAGTTACCGCCCTGGATCATGTCACCCGCGGCAAGGAACAATGTCGGTTTTTCAGCGCGAAGCTGTTCCGCCCGCGCAGCGAGATAGGCAAGTCCTCCCTGGGCATCTTCGGAACCGTACGGCGTGTCGGCCTCTTCAAAACCATGAAAATCGTTGATGTGAAGGATTCGAATCTCGCGTTGGCTTGCGCAGGACGACAGGGAAACGGCAAACAGCAGAGCGAAACAAGCGACAAGAAATCGTCTGATGCCGTTCGCCTGTTCGATCAAACACGGTATCTTCATGATTATTTTTTCAAGTCGATGCGACCCTCTTTCGAAAAGGGGAAGTGGCGGCTTCCGAAAAACGTTTTCACATCGGCCTTCCCCTCGATCCGGTAAGGCAGGTCTTCTCCGGTGATGATCGCCTTCAGACTGCCGCTGAAGTTTTTGAACTTTGCATGGAGAGGGATCTGCAATCGCGTCACCGACCGGGAGGGAATCAAGACCTCCTTTTCCAGACGGCCGTTTCCAATTTCCTCATGGTTCAGGTGAACGGTATATTCAAAAGATTGGAGTGTCAGATCAAAACGATTCGGATTTTGCGCGTCCAGTCCGATCGAGAGGTTCATCTCGGTGAAGGAACGGGGGCTGAGGGTGATCTCGCGGATGACAAAGGTGGGCTGTTCCAGAATCCAGCCCAGGCAAGACACGAGAAAAATTGAAAGGGCGAGCGGGAAGGCTATCTTAAGACATTGGATTGCTTTTTTCATATTCCGTGCGTTCCTCGACATGATCCGCTTCCCCCCCGACTGACAGTCAGGAACCTGTTTCAGGTCGTTGCAATGGTTTCAAATCCGAACCGGCTTTGGCATCGACCCGCATGGTTATGACCCTATACAACACCTTTCCATCGGGATTCCACAATTTTCGGTTTAAATGCCGCATGAACCGTATTCTGGATGATTGGCGGTTGCAAGGTCCGGCGTCCGCCAAAAGAACACGAAAAAGGGATGTGCAATCGGCATTCAATTGCCACGGACAAGGTCATCCGCTAAAGTGTGGAATGCGACAGCGTTGATTTCAGGATTCGAACACATTTAAAAATTTTCGTTCCCCTTCGTCAGTGCCGATCAAGATCAGCTCCGCATTCCGCCCGATCGGCCGATGCGGGTCGGGATTGACCGACAATACGCCATCCTCCCTTATGGCGACAACGCTGCATTCCGTGCGCTTTCGAATTTCCGACTCCGCCAGACTCTTGCCCGTGAGCAATTGCGGCGCCTTCTGCCGAAAGATGTTCAGCCCCTCCGCAAGCATCGACGTATCCTCGTTTTTCAGAAAGTTGAATATAGCATTCGCCCCCAGCGACGCATAGGACATGACAAAGTCGGCGCCGGCCCGGTGAAGAGTGGAAACGTTTCGGTCCAGATTGGCGCGGCTGAGGATCTGCATATCCGGCCGCAGGCTTCGAAGGTACTTAGTCAAATAGATGTTCGTGGCATCGTCATGGGTGGTGACCAGAGCTGCCGGGGCCTTTTCGATCCACGCTTTCTGAAGCGTGCGGATGTCGGCAGCGTCACCGATGACGTAATGCTGTTCGTCCTGCAGTTTCTTCGGATTCTTCTCGATGACCAGATAGGGGCTCTCCCTCTCCTTTAAATGTTCGGCAATGGTGTCCCCCACGCGCCCGCTGCCGACAATCAGAACCGGATCCAGGGTGAGCTTGCAGGCATGATAAAAGCCGTAGACCTCGTCAAAGGCCGACAGGTTCTTTTCGGAACCCGCCAGCACCAGGACGCTGGTGCGCTGTATTTTACTGTCTGCGCCGGGGATCGTGAAACGGCCCCGCTCCCAGAGTCCCACGACGGTCAACCCGAAATTTTCCCGGAGCTTGCACTCGGCCAGGGTCTTTTCCACCAGGGGTGTCCCCATGGCGGGGAACTCCGCAATGATCAGTTCGTCGAAGCGGCTGATGATGTTGGCCCCACAGTCGCCGCCGACGGTCCAGGAGGCCAGGGATCGCCCCAAAATTTTATAGAGTTGAAGGACCTTCGTGCTGCCCGCCATCATGAGGATATCCTCTGAATAGGGCGAATCGGCCGTGGTGATGATGGGGACTTTCTCGCTCAATTCCCGGACGGTGAATGCGATATTCGTGTTGATCTCATCGCGGTCCGTGGCGACAATCAGGGCTGCCCTGTCGGCCCGCAGCTTCCGGTATGTTTCGGGATCGTCGACATCCCCCACAGCCACCTTGACGCCTATGTCATACAGGTCCAGGGCCGCCTTGAAATCCGCCACAATGAGAACGTAGTCGATCTTGTGATTGTCGAGCTTCTCGATCAGCGCCGTGGTGACCGGGTTGTAGTTGGTAATAACGACATGACCGAACGTTTCCGGAGGCAGTTCCCGGGGCGCCCTTTTTCTCGACTCCGCCTCAATCCAGGGGGCGTAGAAGAACTTGATGAAGGTAAAAGGCAGCAGGGTCAGGAGAAAGATCATACCGGACAGAAGCACCACGATGGAAAACAATCGCCCCAGATCGGAATGAAACGTGATGTCACCGAAACCGAGCGTCGACATGACCGTGAGGGTCCAGTAGAAACCCGTAATCCAGGAATGGTCTTTCCCCTCGACGGCCATGAGAAAATGGAAGATGACGCTGTAGATCGTCACCATGACCATCAGGACGCCGATGAATTTGAGGAGCTGACGGATATTCCGCCTGGTGCTTTCTCTCTGGAAAAAGTAGCTGATCAGAGCGGGGTTGAACTTCATCGAGGCTTCTCCTCACTGCTGGCGCAGGTTTCAAATTCAGACTGCATGAAGAAAAAAATCATTCGCCGAGCTTTCGCGCCTTTCAAAATGCGTTCAGCAGACGGCATCGTCTCCTCTTCTTTGTTGAACGCCACTGCAAGGCGGCGTTTCACTTCCACAAGATTCTTGCATCCGCGACAGCGCACCCCTTCAGCATGGCCATGACCGGATTCAGGTCCAGCTCCGCGATGTCCGGTATTTCCATCGCGAGAAACGACAAACGCTCCAGGCAGTCCGCCAAAGCTGTCAGGTCTGTGGAAGCCTCGCCGCGAACGCCCTTCAGAAGAGGGAACATCTTCAGGGATGTCAGCATGCGCAGGGCTTCCGCCTGATCGATCGGAACGATGGATTGGTTCACGTCTTTCAGGATCTCCGCATGGATACCCCCCATGCCACAGGCGATGACAAGACCGAACTGGGGATCCCGCTTCAATCCCATGAGCATTTCCCGCCCCTCAATCTGCTCCTGAATCTGGAAAGTTTCCACGGCAACCCCCGGATCTCGCTGCAGGACTTTCCGTATCATCGCCTCATGGGCCGACTGCAATTCTTCCCCGTTCCGAATGCCCGTCACAACGCCTCCCCATTCGCTCTTGTGGAGGAACGCCCGCCCCGAGAGCTTCAAAACCAGGGGACAGCGGAGCGAGGCGGCGGCGGACGGAAGGTCCTGACCGTTTGCGGCCATGACCCCATTGACGACGGTTATCCCGAATATTCTCAGGAGCGACATGGCATCCTCTCCCAGGAGAACTCCGTCCTGCCGTCCCTTACGCAGGAGCGGCTTCAGGGCTTCAGGATCATAGTGGAACCGCTTCTGGACGGGGATACTGCGCGTTTTTGCCAGATGGTAACGATGGCAGAAGGAAAGTCCCTGGACCGCCTGCTCGATGGTGTCGAAACAGGCAACGCCCGGTATTGCCTCGTAACGGTCGATGAAGGCATCCGCGTCGATATAGGGCCACAGGGCAACGGGTTTGCCGTTGCCCACCTGTTGGCGGACCCGGGCCACCACGTTCTCCATGTTCAGGTTCGCATGCAGGGGGGAATTGGTGACCGGCAGGATGACCACAACGCCGTCCACTTCGGGGGAGCGCAAAAGCGCTTCCAGGGAGAGGCCGAAGACTCCAGGGTAGTTCCCGCCGATCATCCCCACCGGCCAGATGTCGATGGGGTTGCCGATGTGGATCCAGTCCGGGATCCCCTGCTGCAAAGTCTCGGCAAGGCCTTCCGGCAGCCGTGCCAGGGTGAGGCCGAAATCCTCGCAGGCATCGGCCACCATGATCCCTCCGGCCCCGGTGATGGTCAGCACTCCCAGGCGGGGGCCTTTCATCTCCCCCATGAGAAGGAGGGCGCGTATGGCATCCTTGAGCTCCATGCCGCTATTGACCCTCAGGACGCCCGCCCGCCGGAACGCCGCATCGAAAACACGGTCCTCCCCCACGAGGGACCCCGTATGTGACAGGGCCGCCCGGGCCCCGGCCCGGCTTCGGCCCGACTTGAAGACAAGGACCGGTTTGGAGAGGGCCGCCCGGGAGGCCGCCTCCAGAAATGCGCGGCCCCGGCTGACGCCTTCAAGGTACAAGGCGATGACTTTCGTTTCGGGATCATTCGACAGGTACTCCAGGGCATCCACCACGTCGAGATCGGCCCCATTGCCGATGTCGATCGCCTTGCCCCAGTTCCGGTAAGCCATGTTCCGGGCGGCCACCTGGATGACGCCCGTCTGGGCGATCAGAGAGACGGGCGGGAAGTCGCGCGGAGGTTCCAGGTCGATGAAGGCCGTCGTGAAGCGTTTGAAGTTGTTCACCACCCCCATCGTATTCGGCCCGAGGATCCGCACCCCGTTCTCCCGGCCCATGGCCACGATCCTGGCCTGCATGTCCCGGCCGGCCGCATCGGCATCGGCAAACCCCTGGCTGATGATGACGATTCGCCGAATGCCCGCCCGAATGCAATTCTCCACCATCGGGATGACGCGGTCGCGGCCCACGGAGATGACGGCCAGATCAACGGTGTCCGGCACATCCCCGACAGCGGGGTAGGCCTTCAAGCCGCAGATCTCGGCGGCATTGGGATTGATCGGGTAGATCCGCCCCCGAAAGCCGTAGCGCAGCATGGTTTCCGCGTTGTTGTAGGATCCGGGTCCGGACTGTCTCGGTACGCCAATCAGGGCGACGGATTCGGGGTCCAGGAATTTCTTCATGACAGTTCCCTCCTTTCAGGCAGTTGCAATATAAGGTTCGGGCATCCGGCATGTCAAAGAAAATGTCACTGCCGGGATTTGATGTCCTCGAAGGGGAAGAACCCCGTCATCGAAAGCAAGCCGGCTGATTCCATGCGAGCGGATTCCCGGGCAAGGCAGTTTCATCGCGATAACAACTATCTCTTGACCGGGCGCTTCGTTCCATGATAGCGGGATGAGCAGGCAGATCCGATGATTGCCTGCCCCGGCGAGGATCCCTGCACTGCGCGAGAACACTCAGGAGGGTGAAACCATGCAGATGACGGTTACGAACACGGAAAAGGCAGCCATCATTTCCGCGGGCGGCCGGATGGATGCCGTCACGGCGCCCCAGTTCGACAAGCGGCTGGAAACCCTCATCGCGGAAGGGGCGATCCGGATCATCATCGACTTCCGCGAACTGGAGTATATCAGCAGCGCCGGGCTGCAGACGATCCTCGCAAACGCAAAGAAACTGGAAAGCCTGAACGGGGAGATCCTGCTGGTTCACCTGTCCGGAGCCGTCAAGGAAGTTTTCGAGATTTCGGGATTCGACACGATCTTTCCGATATTTGACGACCGGGAAGCCGCCCTGGCATCCCTTTGACATTCACATTCCACACCCATGCTGACGATCACTTTGCCGGCCAGCCTGTCCAACCTGGGAAAAATCCTCGCCCAGGTATCGGGTTGGCTCGGATCCAGCGGCATTCCCAGACCGCAGACCGCCAGGATCGAACTGGCGCTCGAAGAAGCCCTGGTGAATGTGTGCCGTTACGCCTATCGGCAAAATCCGGGCGATGTCGAAGTTCGCTGCAGGATCACGGACGGCCGGGACTGCCTGATCGAGATTATCGACTCGGGCATCCCCTTTGACGCCTGCGCCTATCCGGCGCCGGAGTTGACGGCCTGCATCGCCGACCGGAAGGTCGGCGGGCTGGGCGTTTATCTCATGCGAAACATGGCCGACCGGATGACCTACCGCCGGGAGAGCGAAAAAAACATTTTGAGTCTCGCTTTTCGGACCGCGCCGGACCGGAACGACGGCGCGTCTGCGTCTCCGCAGAGGGCTTAGTATGCATTGGGCGGCATCGTGATGAAGAACGGCGAAAAGAAACCGAAGATCAGGGTGGAGCGGTACCTGAGGGCGTCGGTCCTCAACGACGTCGTCGAGCTGGAGAAGCGGGTATGGAAGCGCGAGGGGTACCGGGAGGTCAACGCGCCCATGCTGTACTTCGAACTGGCCTACCTGACCAACGGCCTGGTGCTGACCGCATTCGACGACGGGATCTACACCCCGGAAGAGCGCGCGGCCATGGCCGGGGAAGACTCCTGGTACGGAGCGGATCACCCCATCGCCTTTCTGGTCTGCTTCGCCGATTTCGACCACAACGGCCCCTTCTGGTACGGCGCCCGAATGGGCGTGGACCAGCGCTACCAGGACAAGAACATCGGCGAAATCCTGGTGAACCATCTCTACGCCTGCGCCCGGGAAAGCCGGATTCCCAGGATCCGCTGGACCTACGACCCCCTTCAATCCCGGAACGGCTACATCTACCTGCGCCGGATGGGCGGGCTGGTCCGGGAAATCGGCTTCAACTATTACAGCGCCGTCTTCACCAACGACCAGTTCAATCGCGGCATTTCCACGGACCGGTTTGTGGTGGATTGGGAAATCGGTTCGGAGCGCGTCATCGAGCGGATGGACAAGGGCATCATTCCGGATTTCGACGAGTCGCTGATGAAACCGGAAAACATCGTCAATGAAATCGAACTGGACGAGGAGGGGCTGGAACGCCACGGGGAGAAGTGGATGATCAAGGCGCGCCTGTCCCCCCTGTTTGTGGAAATCCCCTATGCCCAGGACCGCCTCCTCCAGGCCGACCGGGCCAAGGCCCAGGCCCTTCGGGACAAATGCAGGGCGCTGTTCATGCATTACCTCGCCCGGGGATACGTGGTCAACGACTTTGTCCTCCGCAAGATGCCGGACGGCCGGAGAAGGGCCTATTACCGCCTGGACCAGGAGACCCGCTGGCAGACGCTGAACCTGTAACGGGCCCGGAAGAGAAATTTACCTGATGGATCAGACACCCAACCCGCGATTCAGGATCCGCACCAAAATCCTCCTGGTTTTTCTGGGCCTCTCCATCATCCCGCTGCTTGTTTTCGGTTACGTTTCGTTCCGGGACATCCGGCAGATCAGCCGCTTTGTCCTGGACAGCAGCACATCGGTGGGAAACAGCGCGGCAAACGACAGCACCAAGGCGCTGGAGTCCCTGGGCGCCGAGATCCTGCGCCAGAAGGCCATCGACGTGGCCCTGCAGTGCCGGATTTTCATGGATGCCCAACCCGGCCTGTCCACCCGGGAGCTTCAGGCCCATCCGGAATTTCAAAAGATCGCCGTTCAGCCGGTCGGCGAAACCGGATACACGATCGTCTACGAGAAGCGCACCGGCATCATGCGGTTTCACATCAATCCCCAACTCATCAACTTCGACATGCACAACTGGAAGGAGAAACTCCCCGATTTCTGGGCATTGTTTGAACAGTCCCTGGACGGAACGCCCGGAGGCGGCTATTACGACTGGCAGGATCCGGATCGGAGCATCCGGAAAAAATTCATGTATATGGCCCCCGTCGAAGGGACCCGGTTCATGGTATCCGCCACCACCTATATCGATGAGTTTTCCAAACCGGCCAATCTGACGAAACAGCAGATCGCGGAGTCCACGCGGGTCATCAACGAGCAGATGGACGAGAGCATCGGCAATATCCGGAACACATTCATCGCCATCCTGCTGGCCATGATCTTCGTCGTGGCCTGCATCGCCTACTTCCTCTCCATGATGATCACGGACCCCATCGTCGCCCTGATCCGGGGCGTCAAGGCCCTGGGGCGGGGGGACATGGAGTATCAGGTCGACGTGAAAACGGGCGATGAACTGGAGACGCTGGCCGATTCCTTCAACAAGATGACCACGGACCTGAAAATTCACGTGGAGGAGCTTCAGTGCACCACGGCGGAGAAGGAGGGTCTGCTCAAGGAGCTCGAAATCGCCCGCGGCCTGCAGCAGCGCCTTCTCCCCCAGGAGGCCCCTTCCATCGCGGGCATCGACATCGCCGCGCACAACGAACCGGCGCGGGAAGTGGGGGGCGACTTCTACGATTTCATCCCCGTGACGGAGGACAACTGGGGCTTTGCCATCGCCGACGTGTCCGGGAAGGGAATGCCCGCCGCCATGTTCATGGGTCTGTCCAGGACGATCGTCCGGGCCAGCGCCGCCGGGGACCTCGCGGCGGCCGACGCCATCCGGAAGGCCAACGAACTTATCTGCCGGGATTCAACATCCGGAATGTTCGTGACCCTCTTCTATGCCGTCCTCAACACCCGCTGGAAGCACCTGCGGTACGTGAACGCCGGGCACAATCCGCCGCTGCTGTTCAGAAAGGGATTGGAAGAGGTGAAGCAGTTGAAGACGGGGGGAATCGCCCTGGGAATCAACCGTCATATCGACCTGCGGGAGGCCAGCATCGACCTGCTCCCCGGCGACATCCTGGTCCTGTACACGGACGGCATCACGGAAGCCATCAACGATCGGAACGAGCTTTTCGGCATGGAAAGGCTCGTTCAGACGATCCGCTCGAACGGGACGCTGTCGTCGAAAGACCTGATCGAGAAAATCCAGGACGACGTAATGCGCTTTGCGGACGGTCAGCCCCAGTTCGACGACATCACGCTGATGGTGCTGAAAGTCGCCTGACGCGCCTCAGATGGTGATCCGATCGATCTTCTTCAGGACCTTCCCCGGCAGGGCGCCGGTGTGCTCCCCCTCGCGGATGACGATCTTGCCGTTGACGATCACATGCTCGATGCCGCGCCCGAACTGATGCGGGTCCGTCCAGCTCGACAGATCGATGATGTTGTAGGGATCGAAGACAACGACGTCCGCAAAAAACCCCTCCCGGATCTGCCCCCGGCCTCTCAGGCCGAATTTCCTGGCGGTCATCGATGTCATCTTTTCAATGGCGATGCCGGGGGACAAAAGGTTCTCATCGCGGACATACCGGCCCAGCATTCGCGGGAAAGTCCCGTAGGAACGCGGATGGGGTTTGTCCCTCCCAAGGGTTCCGTAGGGCGCCAGCGCCCACCCGTCGGATCCGATCACCACGAGCGGATGAGCGATGATCCGTCTGAAATTGTCCTCACTGAGGGAAAAATTGATCATCCAGACCTGGTCCTCTTCGTCGATGAGCAGATCGCGGATCAGGGCGAAGGGCTCCTTCCCCGTTTCCGCGGCGGCCTGCTTGATGCTCTTCCCCACGAGCTGCTGATTTCCGTGGGTCAGAACCGACGAAATGAAGACGTTGTCCCAGGAGCCGACCCTTTCCTCCTGGATTTTGACAAACTCGCGGATTTTCTCCTCCAGGGACGGGTCCTTTAATCTGGCCAGGTATTCATCGGTCGAGCCCTGCTGAACCCACCGCGGGATGAACGTATTCAGGAGCGTCGATGTGGCCGTGTAGGGATAACGGTCCGCCAGGATCTCCATCCCCTGTGCCTTGACTTCCGAAATGCGGGACAGAACCGAATGCAGCTTGGACCAGTTTCGCGGGTACGCCAGCTTCAGGTGGGAGATCTGCAGACTGACCTTCGCCTCATGGGCGATCCGGATCGCCTCCTCGACGGACTCAATCAGGCAGTCCCCCTCGTTGCGCATATGGGTGGCATAGATGCCTCGGTAAGCCGCCACTTCCCGGCACAGCTCGATGATCTCTTCCGTCTGGGCAAAGCAGCCCGGGGTGTAGATCAGCCCCGTGGACAACCCGACCGCCCCCGCCTCCATGCTCTCCCGGACCATGCGCTTCATGGCGGCCATTTCCCGCTCCGTGGGAGGCCGGTCCTCATGGCCGAAGGCGGCGCTCCGAATGGTTCCGTGACCGACCAGCGTGGCGTAATTCAGGGCCAGACCCCGCTCCTCCAAGCGACGGAAAAATCCGTTGATGTCCCGCCAGTCGACATCGATTCCGAATTTTTCCTCGGTGTACTTCTTTCGCTCCTCGCAATTGAGGTCGCTGAGCGGAAACACGCTGAACCCGCAGTTTCCGGAAATCTCCGTCGTGATTCCCTGCCGAATCTTGCTCTCGGCCTTGGGATTGACGAGCAGCTCGATATCCGTGTGGCTGTGCGGATCGATGAAGCCGGGCGATACGGAAAGGCCGTCCGCCTCGATGACGGTCTCCGCCCGGGACCGGTCCAGCCGTTCCGCGATCCGATGGATTTTTTCGCCCCGAATGGCCACATCGAGCGGCCGGCCCGCATTTCCCAGCCCGTCGTAAACGGTGCCTCCCGCAATGAGAATGTCGTATTCCCTGCTCATGGGACCCCTTGCTTACCGCAGCGCCGCCCAGGCGATCGCAAAAAAGACCGCCGGCAGCAGATTGCCGACTCGAATCTGCTTCAAATCGAGAAGATTGATGCCGATGGCCAGGATCAGCACGCCGCCGGTGGCCGCAACGGCATCGAGAACGGCAGGACTCCGAAGAAAGAGAAGCTGTCCGGCCATGAGGGTGATCGCCCCCTGCACGACCAGGACGGCAAACGCGGAAAAGGCGACACCCACGCCCAGAGACGAGGCCAGGGCCACGGACGCCACGCCGTCGAGGAGCGATTTGACATACAGCGTGTGGGGATCTCCCGCCGTTCCGTCCTGAATGGAGCCGATGAGCATCATCGCCCCCGTCAGATACAGGAGGGATGCGGAAACGAATCCCTGCACGAAGGTAGAGGAATCGGACCGGAAGCTCGCCTTGAGCCGCTCCGCCATGCGCTCCAGCCACTTTTCGATGTTGATCAGTTCGCCGGTCACGGCGCCGATGAGCAGGCAGCCGATCGTCATGATGATATCCTTGCCGGTGAGCGCCATCTGTAGGCCGATCAGCATCACCGAAAGCCCGAGGGCCTGCATGACGATGGTTTTGAGCCGTTCGGAAATGTGCCTTCCCACGGCAAGGCCGACAAGGCTTCCGGCGAGGATGGCGCCGCTGTTGACTAGGGTTCCTGTCATGAATGACGCCCCCACACTGTTTTCCGAGGCATCATATGCAGATGCGGCATCGATTGCAAATACTTTATTGCCTTTTACTTTATTGCCTTTCACTTACACGGCAATCGAAGACCTCGGCTGGATTGAGATAATGAAGATAATTTATTGAAGTCGATATTTTGTGGAAATAGGTTAGTGTAACAGCTTTCAATCCGTACTGTTTAAACAAGACAAGAAATATGCCTAAAGCCCTTATTGTTAGTTTCGAGCTATAATTATTATTTCCCCGTTGGCGGTCGGACGACGTTAATGTAAATCACGTTATCTTTCCCTGTACTCTGAGCTGAAGATTCAATGTCCTTAATGAGCGGCTTCCTAAATTCATCTTTAGGACGGTTATAGCCCAAATACGACATGGGAGATTCATTCAGCAGCAATGAGACATTGAATGGCGATCGTTGACCCTCAATGAGATGAATCTTCGCCTGGAAGACAAAATCGTTCATCGATCCCATAACACGACGGTCAACAATCTTAGAAAAGAAAATATTCTGGTCCTCCGGCTCGATGATTTTTTCAAATATCTCTTTATTCCCGTCGCTGGTCATGAACTCTTTCATACAGGACAACACCCCTCGAATAAACTGCCTGTCGTCGACAATTCCCCGACCAGGCATGACCATGGAGTATAGCGATGCAGTATTTGTCAGGATGATATATTGGGTGCGCTGCGCTGTGAATAAATGTGCACTCCAATCTGTCAAGGAATTATTCTTATAGAATGGCAGAGCCGGTAAAGAAGCGATCCCGATTTTCTTTGATAATTTTGATGTGAGCCGAAAGATCATTGTTCCTTACAACTGTAAGGGTCCTGCTGAAATGAAGTAAGATGCAACAATAACTGGATTCAGTATACCGGTGTGGATGTGATATTTATCAATAGTTATCAATATCTTTTATTTTATATTCCCGTGAAAGTGTTGCAAAGCTCATATTGAACATGACGGCGTTGTGTGGGATGAGGATATACCTCCATGGCTTGCCGCCGTTTTGTGTCGTGAAATCCGAGGCGTTCTTGCAGTATAACAATGCGGCCGCTGTTTTTTCCTGAACGTCGGACGTTTCGATATCGGCTTCTTTCTTCGTCTCGATCATATAAATGGCATCTTTCGCCTCTGCCACAAAATCAGGATGATACTGGCGTGAATTGTGTCTCCAGTAAATCCTGAACTGCTTTGCCGCCGGTCTCAACCATTTGGAAACCTCTCCGTCCTGCTCAAGAATAACAGCAAAATCCTTCTCCGTTTTGGAGTCGAACTTGTAAAGATTGTGGCAGGCTTTTTTGAAGCCGCTGAATACCTTGCCCGGAATCGCGTGCGTCGGGGTTATGGTCTCGGTATAGTGATGGATGCTGTCTTTTCTATATTTAGATAGATTGTGCTCCTCAATTCTCAAAAAAGGCAGCACCTCCGGTTTCTTGAATGCCGGCGCTTCGCAGTAGAAGTGTTCCATCATCTGGGAATGAATGTACCGGCCGATCTCCTTTTTGTGGTATTGAACCACATTCATGAGGTTGTCCTCAGCGAGGTAAGACCTGAATTTCTCCAAGGCCTGCCCGGCAAGCCTGTAAAGCAACTCCGTCTGATCGTCATAGCTGATTTCGGAGTAGTTCATAAGCTCGTTGACAATGATATTCTCCGGGGTATCGACGACGATCCTGCCCTTTCCGATGACAATATC
>CAYWTL010000047.1:0-245 GCA_964460245.1 uncultured Syntrophaceae bacterium
GCCGAGTGTCACGTGAAGAACGACCAGTGGGTGGAACTTCCCCACGAAGGGACGGTCGTGGCCTTCACGATCATGTATCTTCCCCTGACGGATCCGACGACGGGGAAGCCCCACGAGCCGCCCTTCGTTTACGGATCGGTAAGGCTGGACGGCGCATCGTCGGTCCTGGATCATTTCATCAACATGGAGCCCGATATGGAAAAGGTCTGGGTGGGGATGCGCTGCCGCCTGGTCCTGCGTCCGCA
>CAYWTL010000047.1:255-18723 GCA_964460245.1 uncultured Syntrophaceae bacterium
GCGAATCGGCGACCTGAGCGACATCCTCTATTTCGATCCCCTGCCCGGGCAGACACGACCGAAGTGAGAAAGGGTCCCGACAACACGAATCAGGATCCGCATGGATTTCAGAAGCCAAGGAGCAAATTTCATGGAAGAGCAAAAGAAATACGAACCCTTCGAGGTGGATCAACACATGACGGCCCATGGCCGCTACTACGCCGGCCGCATGGGGAGCCGCTTTTACATTGCCCTCCGGGACAAAAAGAAAATCCTCGGTGCAAAATGTGACCGGTGCAACAAGGTTTTCTGGCCGCCCCGGTCGACCTGCGGCGTCTGCTTTTCGGAGCTGACCGAAACCGTGGAGATCGGCCCCCTGGGGACGGTGGAGACCTTCACGGTCGTGACCTACAACGAGCCCGTTCAGCCCCGGAAGGCGCCGTTCATCTACGCGGTGATCCGCCTTGACGGCACCGATACGGGAATGGCGCACTTCCTGGACGAGGTGGATTTCGAGAGGGTGCACATCGGCATGCGGGTGCGGCCCGTCTTTGCGGCGGAAAGAAAGGGGAATATCCTGGACATCCGCCACTTCAAACCCATCTGAAAGACGGAGAACGGAGAAAGGCATATGGACGAAAAAGCGAAGCGGTGTTACTTGGCCTCCTTTGACGGCGTTCCCAAGGCGGAGCGGAATCCCGCCAATTACCAGCGCCGGGACGATGCAAGCCATATCTACACGGAAGGCGACTACTACGAATGGTGGTACGTAGACTGTTCCTTCGACAACGGCTACCACATGGTTCTGACCTATCATTACCGGAACCATTTCCTGAACCCCATCATCCCCACGACCCAGTTGATGATCTACCGGCCCGACGGAAAGCAGACGGCCCGGTTCGCCGTATGGAAGCCCGAGGAAACCTACGCGGGGGCCGACTGGTGCGACGTGCGCATGGGGAACAGCTGGATGAAGGACCTGGGCGGCGGCCGGTATGAACTCTCCATGATCATCAACGGCGTGGGCGCGCGGCTGAGCCTGAAGCGCGTCGTTCCCGGCTGGAAGCTCGGCACGGGTTTCAACTACAAGGACGAGGAAGCGGTCAAGGTTGCCGGCTGGGTCGTGCCCGTTCCCTATGCGGAGGTGGAGGGCGAACTGGTCCTCAAGGAAGGGACCATCCCGGTCAAGGGGGCCGCCTATCACGATCATAACTGGGGAAACATGCGGATGCACGAGATCTGCTCGTCCTGGTACTGGGGCCGGATCCACCACGGCGATTACTGCCTGGATTACGGCTGGGTTTTCCCGCGAGATCCGGAGGCGCCCATGTTTGCGCCGCTCCTCATCGCCCGGGGCAACGAGATCGTCCTGTCGACGAACATCATGCGGACGGAACTGGGGAACATGGCCCGGGACCCCAAGATCGGGCGGGAATACGCGAAGAGCCTCGTGATCACGACGGACAACGTGGGCGTGAAGATGCGTCTGGCCATCGACACGACCCGCGTGGTGGAAACCATGCAGCTCCCCAAGGCCGCTGCCTGGGACCAGTACTATTTCCGTTTCCTCGGCGACTACCGGATGGACATCGAGATCGACGGAAAGAAGGATGCCGTCCAAGGGGAGATGCTCCACGAATATATGGTCCTGTAAACAGCAACAAAACCAAGAAAGGAACACGATATCATGACAACAGCAAAACAGTACGACGCCATCGTTATTGGTGCGGGAGTCGGGGGCCTTTCCGTGGCCGCCCTCATGGCTAAAGAAGGAAAGAAGGTCCTGGTCCTCGAACAGCTCGACCGTCCGGGCGGGCGCGCCCTGTCCATTCGAGGGGAGGAAATTGCGGAAAAGGGGCTGGACTGGTACAAGAAAATCCTGGCCTCCCAGTTCACCTACATCGCCGATACGCAGCCGACCGTTGAGAAGATCATCGCGGACCGAATGCTTGACGGCTACACCCTCGACATCGGCTACCACGCCATCAGCGCCAACGGCGCGGGCTACATGCTGGACTTCGAAGACCTGATCGGGGGGCTCACCGAGGTGGCCAAGCACGGCGCCATGTACGGGAACTACTACAAGGGAACGCTCTACCGAGATGTCGCCGGGACCTTCATCGATCCGCAGCTCAAGAAGATCGGCAAGGAAATGAAGATTCCCTTCCTTTCCTTCTACAGCGACGCCTATGGTCTTCCGGAGGAGGAGATCGACCGTCTGGAGAAGGTCTCCTTCCAGCAGTGGGCCGAGGGCAAGGGGATCACGAAAAGCGACGTCCTCTTCGAGCACCTCCACTCCGTGGCGACGCTCTTCTCGACGATCAACGACCCGAAGGACATTTCCATGGGGGATATTTTCCGCTACTTCAAGCATGCCTTCGGCCCCAAGCTGACGCGGGGCGTCCTGGGGTGGGTCGGCGGATTCGTCGGAAATGGCACGATGGAGTGGTCCAGAGCCGTGGCCGGCAGGATCGAGGGATTCGGCGGAGAGATCCGCTTCCAGGCAAAGGTCCTGGAGATCATGGTGGAGGGCGGGAAAGTCACGGGCGTCCGGGCGGAGACGCCGGACGGCGAAGAGACGTTCCTGGCCGACACGGTGGTCAGCAACATCCCCGCCCAGAACACCTTCAAGGTCATCGACCGGAAGTATTTTCCCGAGGCTTGGTCGACGAAGGTCGAGTCTATGTACGGCTACGGAAGCTACGCCCCCTACATGGGCCTCAACAAGCTCGTGATGCCCGAGGAAGAGGCGAAGATGGGGCTCAAGAACACCTGCATCCTTCCCCGATCGGAGGGCTACGACTACGACGTCTACATCTGCTGGAATATCCAGTCTGCCGTGGACCCATCCGTGGCGCCGGCGGGAAAGTACCTCTACACGGCTTACCTTCCCCTGACGGAGAAGGAATCCCGTAACCCCGCACTGGTGAAGAAGATCGTTGCACGGCTTCCGGAGTTCATGGAGGAGATCTACCCCGGCTTCAAGGAGAGTATCGACTGGAAGCTCGACCTCGTCTGCTGGAAGCTGGAAGGCGTCGCCAAGAGCATCGACCAGGCGGGGACCCAGAAGGTGCCCGTGAGGTCGGAGCATGTGAAAGGCCTCTTCTTCGCCGGCGATACGGCCAAGGGGTACGGCGTGGCCATGGACTGCGCCATCGCCTCCGGCGTGATCTGCGCAGGCGAGATCCTCGGCAAGGATTTCGGCATCCGCTGAAAGAAAGGAACGGAAGTCTTTATGGGCCGAAAAGTGATCGTCACCTGCGCGCTCGTCGGGTCGTCGACGCGCAAGCACCAGAATCCGAACACGCCGTACACGCCCAAAGAACTGGCCGACGCGGCGTATCTGGCCTGCAAGGCGGGGGCTGCCATGGTGCACGTCCATGCCGTTGAGGATGACGGCACGAACTCGGTGCGCGTGGAGCGCATTCGGGAAGGGCACGACGCCATCAAGCAGCGGTGTCCGGAGCTGATTGTCAATCTCACCTCCGCCCTGGGCGCGGGAGCGACGTACGAACAGCGCCTCGGCCAGATCGAGGCGATCCAACCCGAGATGGCCTCTCTCAACATGGCAACGATGAATTTCGCTGGCGTCAACCGGAAGACGGGGGAAGTCCTGATCGATTACACCTTCGAGAACCCGCTCAACATCGTGTCGAAATTTGCACAGACCATGAAAGAGGCGGGGACCAAACCGGAAATCGAGGTCTATTCGACGGCGGGAATCGACAACTACCATTTCCTGGCTCCGAGCGGATTCTTTACCGATCCCGTCAATTTCAATTTTGTCTGGGGAGTCTGCGGCGGCGCCGCGTTCCGCCCGGCGTCATTCATCGCGATGGTCAACGCCCTGCCGCGGGGCGCCAATTTCACGGCCTGCGGCATCGGCAATGAGGAGTGGACGGCCATCACCCAGTCCATCCTCTGCGGGGGCCACGTGCGGGTCGGCCTGGAGGACAACCTGCGGATGCCCGGCGGGGAACTGGCAAGGGGAAACTACGAACTGGTGGAGCAGGCGGTCCGCATTGTGGAGCTCTTCGGCCACGAACCGGCAACCCCCGACGAGGCCCGGGCCATCATGGGCACAACCAAACGGTAGAACGGCGGGCCCCGGTCTTTCTTCCCTCTGCGAAGGAGACGGGGCCCCCGGACCGGCGGAAGCCGGCAAGATCCTGAAGCGCATTGCCCCTTGACGCCGGGGGGCTTTACAGCATAGATAAGTCTTGGAACTTCACCGCTTCCGGTGAAAGGGATCCTGTTACACGGAAGGAGAGCGACCATGTCGCAGGACGTATTCCAAAGTCTGCAGCAGTGTCTGGACCGGATGTCACTCGGGTTCCCGCCTACGGATTCGGGAATCGAGATCGAAATCCTGAAGAAGCTGTTTTCCGAGCGGGAAGCCGCACTGTTCCTCTCCATGACCCCCCGGCTCGAAACCTCGTCTGAGATTGCCGCCCGCCTGGACCGGGATGAGCCGGAAATCGATGCGCAGTTGCGGGATATGGCATCCCGGGGGCTGCTCTTCAGCCTGCGAAAGGGCGACGTCGTGAAGTACGGGACGATCCCCTTTGTGCACGGCCTTTTCGAATTTCAGCTGACCCGCCTCGACCGGGAACTGGCGGGAATGCTGGAGCGGTATTTCAACGAGGCCTTTTCCGGGGCCGTGGCCGGAAGCGCGGCAGCCTTTCTGCGCACGGTTCCGGTTCAGGAGTCGTTGGATGTCGCGCACCGCGTGGCGGCCTGCGAGGACGCCGTGGAGATTCTGCGCCGCCAGGGACGCATCGTCGTGGCGGAATGCATCTGCCGCAAGCAGCAGGTATTGCTGGACCGGGGCTGCGGCAAGCCGGTGGAAGTGTGCTTCATGTTCGGTTCCATGGGGCAATACTACCTGGATCACGGCCTGGGACGGGAGGTCGGAACGGACGAGGCGGTGCGCCTGCTCACGGAGGCCCAGCGGGCCGGTCTGGTCACACAGCCCGCGTCGGCGCAGAACCCCGGCGGCATGTGCAATTGCTGCGGCGACTGCTGCAGCGTGCTGCGTGCCCTGCGCATGCAACCCAAACCGGCGGAAATGGTCTTTTCAAATCACCACGCAACGATCGAACCGAGTGCGTGCACGGGCTGCGAGGCCTGCCTGGAACGCTGCCAGATGTCGGCCATCGCCATGGATCAGGACGGCCGCGCCGGGATGGACCGGGACCGGTGCATCGGCTGCGGCCTGTGCGTTTCTGTCTGCCCGGTCGAGGCGATTCGTCTGGTTCCGAAGGATGAGCAGCGGATCCCGCCTTCGGGGACGATGGAGCAGATGCTGAATATGGCCCGGCTCCGGGGGCTGGCGTGACCGTTTCTTAGGGTCGCACAATTGCGGAAGACGGAAATCACCGCCCTCCAGGGGATCGAGGAGTACCAGATCGTCTTCACGAAGGAGGACCTGAAAGACCCGCTGTCGCTGGACCACCTGCAGATCAAGGTGGCCCCCGCGCCGGGTGTGGACCGGGATCAGCTTAAGGCGAGCCTGGTCACGCGGGCACGGAGGTCCGTCGAGATGACGCCGGAAATCGTGTTCTGTGAGAAGGAGGAGATCTTCGATCCCGCCAAGACCCTGAAGAGCACGAGGGTCGTGGATATCCGGCCGAAGATGGATTGAGGGTCGACAAAACGGCTACCGCCTGCAAAGAGGCTGCGCGGAAAACGAAGGCGGACGGGAGAGAACTTCGCGAGCCCTGTCAAGCCCATGGCGTGCGGAAACCGCGGGCCGGGAGGGATTCGGATCTTTTGAAGAGGAGATGAATAGTATGTTTGCGAAACTTTTTACACCCCTGCGGATCGGAAACATGGAAATCCCCAACCGGCTCGTCATGCTGCCCATGACCACGGGATACTGCGAGGCGGACGAGACGGTGGGTGACCGCCTGATCGACTTTTATGCCGAGCGGGCAAGGGGCGGGGCCGGCTTGATCTTCATTCCCTTTTCCCCGATCACGGCCGGATCGCCGGTGGAGCCGGGCCTGTTCGATGACCGTTTTCTTCCGGGCGTGCGGCGTCTCACCGAGGCCGTCCGGTCGCAGGGAGCGAAAGTCGCCTGCCAGCTCATCACCTCCTATCATATCATCCTGCGGAACAACCTCGTCGAGGCGGTCGCGCCGTCGGCGATCCTGAACCAGATGATCCGGGTTGTTCCGCGAGCGCTGACCGTCGAGGAGATCCGCTTCATCGTCGCAAAATACGGCGAGGCGGCTCGTCGTGTCCGGGAGGTCGGCTTCGATGCCCTGGAGGTGCTGGTCGGCGGCGGCTATCTGCTGAACCGGTTTCTCTCCCCGGTCGGCAACCAACGGGACGATGCATACGGGGGCAGCCTGGAAAACCGGATGCGGATTCTTCTGGAGATTGTGGAAAGCATTCGAAAGGCCGTCGGCGGAGACTTTCCGATCGGCATCCGTCTGAACATCGAGGAGCAGATGCCCGGGGGGCACACCGTCGAGGACTCGAAAGCCGTCGCCCGCATTCTGGAGCAGGCGGGCGTGAAATTCATCAACGCCTACACGGGCTGGCACGAGTCGCCGATCCCAACGGTCGCTTCTTCCCTGCCCAAGGGTGCTTTTGCCCATCTGGCCGGGAAGATTCGGGGCGCCGTTGGGATCCCGGTCATCGCGGCCAACCGCATCAACGACCCGTTCACGGCCGAGCGGATCCTGTCCGACGGACAGGCCGACCTGATCGGCATGGGCCGGGCCCTTCTGGCAGACCCGATGCTTCCCCGCAAGGCGAAGGCGGGGCGAATCGACGAGATCGTTCCCTGCATTGCCTGCTCGAACTGCCTGAGCGGCATCCTTTCCACCGTCTACAAGAACTGGGGCGAGGGCGTCAACATCACCTGCACCGTGAACCCGCTGCTGGGCCGGGAGGGCGAGCACCTGCCAGGCCGCGCAGAGACGCCGAAGAAGGTGTTCGTCGCCGGCGGCGGCCCTGCGGGACTGACGGCGGCGATGACCGCCGCGGCACGGGGGCATCTCGTTACCCTCTTTGAAAAAGCGTCCGAGTCCGGCGGATGGCTTCGAATCGGCTGCCTGCCGCCCCACAAGGAGGAGATCCGCAACCTGGCAAACAACCTGGATTTCCGCGCCAGGCAGGCCGGCGCGGAAATCCGCCTCAACCGCGGTCTGGATGCCCGAACCGTCATGGAGGAAAAGTGCGATGCCCTGGTTCTGGCCCCGGGTGCTTCCCCCATCGCTCCGGCGATCCCCGGCGTGAAGATGCCCCATGTCGTTTCGGCGGAGGATGTCCTGACGGGGCGGGCGGTTGTGAAGGGGGCGGTCGTCGTGATCGGCGGCGGTCTGGTGGGATGCGAAACGGCGGAGTTCATCCTGGATCGGGGCGGCGAAGGCACGACGGTCGCCGTTCTGGAGATGCTGGACCGGCTCGCGCCGACGATCTCCCCGACCTACCGGCCGTTTTTCCTGGCGCGGCTGAAAAAAATGGGCATTCGAATGGAGACGAACACCACCGTTCGGGAGATCACCGCCGACGGCGTGAAGGTGGACCGGAAAGGGGCCCCCGATTTCTTTCCGGGAAACGCGGTGGTCGTCGCCGTGGGCCTGAAGCCGGATCCGGCGCTCGCCGAACCCTTTCGGGGGCTGGCCCCGGAAATTTACCGGATCGGAGACTTCGTTCAGCCCCGCATGATCAAGGAGGCGATTGCCGAGGGGTTCGATGCGGGGATGAAAATCTGACGGGAATGGCAGGTTCGGCGCAACCGAAGATTTCAAAAATTATTCTGACCGAAGGAGGAAGCATGAACAGCAACGATCCTTTCCGGGTCGAAAAAGAAGGCCCTATCGCATGGCTCATCCTGAACCGGCCCGAGAAGCGCAACACCATGGGCTTTGCTTTTTATGAACGCCTGGGCGTCCATTTCGATGCTTTTGACAGGGACCCGGAAGTGCGGGTGGTGATCATCCGCGCTGAGGGCAAGAGCTTCACCGCCGGAACGGATCTGGAAGATCTCGGGAGCCTCTACCGGCAGATGACGTCCGGCGATCGGGAGGACTTGCGCCTGAAGATCCTGCGGGCGCAGCAGGGCATCAACAGCCTGGAAAAATGCCGGAAGCCCGTCATCGCCGCGGTTCACGGCCATTGCCTGGGCGGCGGCGTCGACCTGCTGTGCGCCTGCGACATTCGGATCGCCGCCGCGGACGCCCTGTTCGGCGTGCGGGAAGTGCGCGTGGCCTTCATCGCCGATGTCGGGACGCTGCAGCGACTCCCCCATATTATCGGGGACGGATGGTTCCGGGAACTGGCCCTGACCGGCCGCGATTTCGATGCCGTGGAAGCCCTGCAGATGCGTTTCGTTACTCGAATCTGTGCGGATCGGGACGAGCTCTATCTCGAGGCGAAAAAGATCGCCGGGCAGATCGCCTCCTGTTCGCCCTTGGCCGTCCAGGGAACCAAGGACGCCATTCTCTACAGCCGGGACCACGGGGTCTACCCGGGGCTCGAATACACGGCCCAGAAAAATGCCGCCATGATCCCTTCGGAGGACATGGTGGAAGCGGTCGGGGCATTCCTGGAAAAGCGGAAGCCCGTCTTCACGGGACGATGAGTTCTTCCGGTTCGGCTCCGGATCCGCGTCCCGGCAATCTTTCCGCAGGGATTGCGGATTCGCAGGGGACTCCGGTCTGACAGAGGCCGCACCCGTAGCTTTCAAAACCGAATCGCGCTTTCGCATAAGGCGCCACGACGCCGAAGAGATAATCCCGGCACTTGCGCTTGTCGTGTCCGGCTTCGCCGAGTGCTCCCGCGGGGCAGCGCGCAATACACTTTCCGCATTTGCCGTCCGGGTAGAAAAGGCAGTAGGCGCGGTGGTCCGCGTAGGGCCGCGGGGTCGGAGGCAACTCGATATCGGCAATGACGGAACCGCAACGCATCGCCTTGCCCCGGGCCGTGATCAGTCCGTCGCAGAGGCCGAAGGTTCCCAGCCCGGACACATGGGCCGCATGGCGTTCCGACCAGTTGGAGGCAAGCCCGTAACGATCCGAGTTCTGCCATTTCCAGAGCGGGGAGAGCGAGGGTGCAACGGCCCTGCAGCCAATCTGCTCAAGCGACGCGACGACATGGCAGGCCAGGGCCGTGTTGGTCTGTTCGCCGAAGTTCCGCGACCGGGACCAGCGCTCTGATGGGTATTCCCTCTCCTTTCGATTGTCCCGTTTTGTCGCCTCCGTTTGCGGCAGAATCCAGCTGATCACCGTCAGCTCCTGCGGTTCGGCGCCGAAGGATGCCGCAAAAATCTCCACGGGCGTCCAGAAGAACGCGCCGATGTCTTCCTTGAATTTACGGTAGAGGGAATCATCCCCGCCGGAAAAGCCGATCAGCGGTTGGCTCCATGCCGTTTCCTGCGCCTCGTTTTCGAGCGAATTGGCGCGAGATCGGCGGATAAAATCCCGGATAATGTCCGATACCAGGCCGGCCTTGGAGCCGGATGCAATGCGATCGGTCATGCCGATTTTCCTCCTTTGCGCAAAAGCCCGAATCCAATTTAGCATGCCATGGCGGAAAAACAAGGCTTCTGCGCCCATTTTCCCAAAAAAGATTTGACTATCCAAATTCCTTATAATATGGGGACTTCGGATTTCAAGTCACTTGCAGGCGGTGCCGATTGAAACGGAAATACCTGTATATTCAAACCTTTGGCTGTCAAATGAATGTCAACGATTCTGAGAAGATCGTGGCATTGCTCGCACAGGACGGCTACGAGACGACGGATGATGCCGGTCGCGCCGATCTGATTGTTGTCAACACCTGCAGCATTCGTGAAAAGGCGGCCCAGAAGGCCTACAGTCAGCTCGGAAGATTCCGATTGCTGAAGGAGCGGAACCCCGATCTGGTCCTGGCGATGGGCGGGTGCCTGGCGCAGGAGTGTGGAGGGAAATCGATGGGAAGAATACCCTTTCTGGATATCGTCTTCGGCACCCATCAGATCCACCGTCTGCCCGAGTTGGTCAGGCAGGTTGCAGCCACGCACTTAGCCGTCGCGGAAACGGGTTTCGAGTGTCACGTGAAATCCCTGGACATCGCGGCGACGCCCCGGAACGGTTCCGTGAGCGCCTATGTGACCGTCATGCAGGGATGCAACAATTACTGTTCCTATTGCGTGGTTCCCTATCTGCGTGGGCCAGAGGAGAGCCGCGCCATGCCGGCGATTGTCGAGGAAGTGGAGAGGCTTGCCGGGTCGGGCATCCGGGAAGTGACGCTCCTGGGCCAGAATGTCAATTCCTACGGGTTGCCCGGCGGCGCGCGGTTTTCCCGCCTGCTCCGGACCATCGGCGGGATCCGGGGAATCGAAAGGATCCGGTTCACGACTTCCCATCCGAAGGATCTGTCCGATGATCTGATCCGGTGCTTTGCCGATGTGGAAGCCCTGTGCGGGCACATTCACCTGCCCGTGCAGTCCGGCTCGAATGACATCCTGAAACGGATGAACCGCGGCTACAGCCGCGAGCATTACCTCGAACGGGTGGAACGGCTCAAAACGGTTTGTCCGGAAATCAGCATCACGTCGGATGTGATCGTCGGATTTCCCGGAGAGTCGGACCGCGACTTTGAAGCGACCCTGGACCTGATGCGGAAAGTGAGGTTTGACAACCTGTTCTCTTTCAAGTATTCAGAGCGGAAGGGGACCGTGGCGGTCGCGCTGGATCGCAAGATCCCGGAGCGGGTCAAGCAGGAACGCCTGCAATGCCTCCAGAGGCTCCAGGAACAGCACACCCTCGAACGGAACCGCTCGTTCGAGGGGCGAACCGAAGAGATTCTGGTCGAGGGCGTCAGCAGGAACAGCGAGATGGACATGACCGGAAGAACGCGATCCAACCGGATCGTGAACTTCAGGGGGGGGGATGACCTTGCGGGAAAAACAATCCCCGTCCGGATCACAAAAGCCTATCTTCATTCCCTCAGAGGCGACGTCCAAAAGGAGTGGAAGCGATGCTCATCGAAATGAAGGTGAGCGGATTGACCATCGATCCGATTACCAACACGCCCATCGTCATCTTGAAAGACCTCCAGGAAAAAAAGGCGATCCCCATCTGGATCGGCCTGTTCGAAGCCAGCGCCATCGCCACCGAACTGGAAAAAATCACCTTTTCCAGGCCCATGACCCATGACCTGATGCACGACATCCTGAAGACTCTCGGCGTTGAAATCGTCCGGATCGAAATCTGCGATCTGAAGAACAATACCTTTTTTGCGAATATCCATCTTTCCCGGGAGGGTCAGAGATTCGTCATTGACGCCCGACCCAGCGATGCCATTGCCGTTGCCTTGCGGGCGGGGGCGCAGATTTTCGTGGACGATCAGGTGATCGAAAAATCGCGATCCATCGATTTCGGAGAAAAAGCGACGAATCTGGACCAGCTGAAGGACGAAAAACTGAAGGAATTTCTGGAGAACCTTTCTCCGGAAGATTTCGGAAAATACAAGATGTAGCCGGCCTGTGAGAAGACTGCGGGAGCATAAAAAACGGTTGATATTTTAATGGTTTCGTGGCTACTTTGCTTTTCAAAACGAAAGCGGCGGCAAGCGGCATGAACATGAAACAGGCCATGGTTGATTTCGAGGCGCACTTGGCCGTTGAGCGGAATCTTTCCCCTCATACTCGAAAGAACTATCTCGTTGATTTGAGACAATTCCGGGAGTTTCTTGAGATCGAACATCCGTCGAAGGCGGCCGGCGAAAATGAAATCACCCGGATCGATCATCTCATGATCCGGTCGTTCCTGGGTTCTCTTTACCGGAAAAAGCTGAAAAAAGTGACCATCGGCCGCAAGGTGGCGGCACTCCGGTCGTTTTTCAGCTATCTCCTGCGCGAGGGGAAGATCAGCGCCAATCCGGCGGACCTGGTGCAATCTCCGCGGGCAGAGAAATACATCCCCGCCTTTCTGTCGGTGGATGAAGTCATGGCGATGGTTTCGGCCAATTTCGGGCGGGGATTTCAGGGGCTGCGAAACCGGGCGATCGTGGAGCTTTTCTATTCCTCCGGAATCCGGCTTGGCGAACTGACCGGTTTGAATCTGGAGGATATTGATGACGGCCAGGGTCTGATGCGGATCCGGGGGAAGGGCAGGAAGGAGCGGATCGTGCCCGTGGGCCGTCCCGCGCTGGGGGTACTGCGGGAGTACCTTGAGAAAAGGGAGGAGGTCGGCCGTCGCGCGGAACGGGACCGGCAAAACGCCGTTTTTGTCGGCGAAGGCGGCAGGCGTCTGACGGTAAGGACAATCCAGCGGATCGTTGACGGGGCGGTCATCAGGAGCGGGATCAACCGCAAGATCAGTCCGCATGCGCTTCGGCACAGCTTCGCAACGCATCTGATGGATGCCGGCGCCGACCTCAGATCCATCCAGGAACTGCTGGGGCATGAAAGCCTCTCCACGACGCAGAAATATACTTCGGTGAGCGTCAGCCGGCTGATGGAAGTCTACGACAAGGCCCACCCGAAGGCCGGAAGGACTAAGGACGAGCCATGAAGATGAAGGGAACGACCATTGTCGCGGTCCGTCACGGGGGAAAGGTGACCGTGGCCGGCGACGGGCAGGTGACGTTTGACGTCACGGTGATGAAGCACGGTGCGAGAAAGGTCCGCCGGCTGTACCATGGACAGGTCATTGTCGGTTTTGCCGGCACCACGGCCGACGCCTTCACCCTTTTCGACCGTTTCGATCAGAAACTGGAACAGTACAACGGCAACCTGCTGAGAGCGGCGGTGGAGCTGACCAAGGACTGGCGGACCGACCGGGTCCTTCGGCATCTGGAAGCCCTCATGATTGCCGTCAGTAGAGACTATTTTCTGATGATTTCGGGCAACGGGGACGTGATCGAATCGGATGACGACGTGATGGCGATCGGTTCCGGTGCCCCCTACGCACTGGCCGCCGCCAGGGCGATGGTGCGGCATTCCACGCTGACGGCGACGGAAATTGCCGAGGAGGCGGTGCGGATCGCCGCGGAGATCTGCATTTACACCAACGACCGGATTACCAGCGAAGAGCTGGACGCCGCTCCATTTCCCGATGACATGAATGAGGAGGCGCGCTGAATGCCCTCGAATCACTTGACGCCCAGACAAATCGTCGAAAAGCTGGATCAGTACATCATCGGGCAGGCCGACGCCAAGCGGGCCGTTGCCATCGCCCTGCGCAACCGCTGGCGCCGACAGAATGTCGCCAAGGAACTGGCGGAGGAGATTTCCCCGAAGAACATTATCATGATCGGGCCCACCGGCGTCGGCAAGACGGAAATTGCGAGACGCCTGGCCAAACTGGACAATTCGCCGTTCCTCAAGGTGGAGGCGTCGAAATTCACGGAAGTCGGTTATGTCGGACGGGATGTGGAATCGATGATCCGGGACCTGGTCGAACTGGCCGCGAACATGGTCAAGTCCGAGGAGCAGGAGAATGTGAAGGCGCGAGCGGCCGAACTGGCCGTGGAGCGGCTTCTGGACATCCTGCTGCCCCCCAAGCCCGTGGAGAAGAGGGTTGAGGACATGCTTTCGGAACGACCGCCGGAGAGCGATGTGCCGGAGCGTTCGATGCCGCAGGACACGACACGGGACAAAATCCGCCGTCTTCTCCTGGAGGGAAAACTGGACGGACGCACCGTGACCATTGAGATCCAGGATGTCCGCCCGGGTCCGATGATCGAGGTTTTTTCCTCGTCCGGCGTGGAGGACATGGGACTGAACATCAAGGAGATGTTCGGGAATATTTTCCCCCAGAAGAAAAAGGAGCGAAAGGTCAAGGTGCCGGAGGCGCTGGAGATCCTGACCCAGCAGGAGGCCCAGCGCCTGGTGGATATGGACAAGGTCACCCGGAACGCCATCGAGCGCGTGGAGCAGTCGGGCATCATTTTTCTGGATGAAATCGACAAGATCGTGGGCAGCGACGGGGGGCACGGCCCGGATGTGTCCCGCGAGGGGGTGCAGCGGGATCTCCTGCCCATCGTGGAAGGCTCCAACGTCAACACCCGGTACGGCATGGTCAAGACGGACCACATCCTCTTCATCGCGGCCGGCGCGTTCAGCGCCACGAAGCCCTCCGACCTGGTCCCCGAGTTGCAGGGGCGGTTTCCCATCCGGGTCGAACTGGATTCCCTGGGAAAGGAGGAATTCATCCGCATCCTCACCGAACCTCACAACGCCCTGATCCGGCAGTATGTGGAGATGATGGCGACGGAAGGGGTG
This sequence comes from uncultured Syntrophaceae bacterium, assembly GCA_964460245.1. Classification (GTDB taxonomy): domain Bacteria; phylum Desulfobacterota; class Syntrophia; order Syntrophales; family Fen-1087; genus JAXDBM01. The sequence continues at coordinate 14,459 of CAYWTL010000047.1, forward strand.
AAGATCCGGTTTCGGGACAGCGCCGTCGCAGAGATTGCGGAGGTGGCGGCGATGGTCAACGAGAAGACGGAAAACATCGGCGCCCGGCGGCTGTACACCATTATGGAGACGCTGCTGGACGACGTTTCCTTTGACGCGCCTGACCTTGCGGAAAAGAATGTCGTGATCGATGCGGAGTATGTCCGGCAAAAGCTGATGAACATCGTCGAAGACGAAGATTTGAGCCGGTACATCCTGTAGGACGGAGACTGTCGGAACGAACATTCGGGAGAAGCGAAATGGACAAAATCAGGAAATCGATGGAGCGGGCAGACATCCTGCTGGAGGCGCTGCCCTACATCCAGCGGTTTTACAACAAGACCATCGTGATCAAGTACGGCGGCCATGCCATGCAGGATGACGAGTTGAAGGAGTCCTTCGCCCGTGACGTCCTGATGATGAAGTATATCGGCATCAATCCCGTCGTCGTCCACGGCGGCGGACCCCAGATCGGAAGCTACCTGAAAAAGATCGGGAAGGAGTCCCGGTTCATTCAGGGCATGCGCGTGACCGATGAAGAGACCATGAACATCGTCGAGATGGTCCTCGTCGGCTTGATCAACAAGGAGATCGTCGCCCTGATCAACCGTCACGGCGGCCGCGCGGTGGGTCTGAGCGGCAAGGACGGAAACCTGATCGAGTCGGAGAAATATTTCCTGAGTGCGGAGAAGGCCAAGGATACGCCCCCCGAAATCATCGACATCGGTCTGGTCGGCAAGGTGCGCAAGATCAATGCCGCGCTGATTTCATCCCTGGAGCGCGAAGGCTTCATCCCCGTCATCGCACCCACCGGCGTCGGCCGGAACGGCGAAACGTTCAACATCAACGCCGACATCGTCGCCGGCGAGGTTGCCGCCGCGCTTCAAGCGGAGAAGATGATCTTGCTCACCGACGTGGAAGGCGTTCTGGACGAGAACAAGCGGCTGATCAACACCATGAGCAATCGGGATGCGCTGGGCATGATCGAGCGAGGCGTGGTGGAGGGGGGGATGTTCCCCAAGGTGAAGTGCTGCCTGAAGGCGCTTCGCGGCGGCGTCCGGAAGGCGCATATCGTGGACGGCCGCCTGAAGCATGCGATCCTTCTGGAGATGTTCACGGACAGCGGCATCGGCACGGAAATCGTCCTGTAGTCGGACGCGGGGAGTAATGAAATGACGACGGAAGAACTGATCAGTCTGTCCGGGCAGTATGTGATGAACACGTACCGGCGGTTTCCTCTGGTGCTGGTCCGGGGGGCCGGAGCACGGGTCTGGGACAGCGACGGCCGGGAATATCTGGACATGGCCGGGGGCATTGCGGTGTGCAGCCTGGGTCATGCCCATCCGAAGGTAACGGCGGCGATTCAGGAACAGGCCGCAAAACTCCTGCATGTCTCCAATCTCTATCACATCGAGCCTCAGATCCGTTTCGCCCGAATGCTGGTCGAGCATTCTTTTGCGGACAAGGTCTTTTTCTGCAACAGCGGCGCGGAGGCCAACGAGGCGGCCATCAAACTGGCCAGAAAATACGGCCACGAACGGCTTGGCGGCCGGTATGAACTGATCACCATGAGGGATTCCTTCCACGGGAGGACGCTGGCGACGATCACCGCGACAGGCCAGGAAAAATTCCAGGCCGGTTTTTCCCCGCTGCCGGAGGGGTTCAAATACGCGCCGTACAACGACCTGCAGGCGCTGGAGGCTTCGATTACGGACAGAACGTGCGGCGTACTTCTGGAACCGATCCAGGGGGAGGGCGGCGTCAGAATCCCCGCTGCCGGATACCTCCGGGGGGTGAGGGAAATCTGCGACCGCCGCGGCATCCTGATGCTGCTGGACGAAGTGCAGGTCGGCGTCGGGCGAACGGGGACGCTTTTCGCCTACGAGCACGACGGCATTTGGCCGGACATCATGACCCTTGCCAAGGCCCTGGGCAACGGCTTCCCCGTGGGCGCCATGCTGGCGACGGAGCGGGTTGCCGCTTCATTCCAGCCCGGCAGCCATGCATCCACGTTCGGCGGCAACCCGCTGGCCATGGTGTCCTGCATCGCCGTGTTCGAGACGCTTCTGGGGGATGGAATCCTCGCCAATTGCCGCCGGGTCGGGTCCCGCTTTCTCGAGGGACTGCGCCATCTCCAGGATTGCCATGACCGCATTCGGGATGTCCGGGGATTGGGTTTGATGATCGGTGTGGAACTGGCGGAAGATGCCGCCGAGGTCGTGGGACATTGCATGAAACGGGGGCTCCTGGTCATTACTTCCGGTTCGGGCAATGTGTTGAGATTCGTGCCGCCGCTGATCATCACGGAGTCCGATGCGGATTGCGCGATCGATATCCTGGACGAGGTGCTGAAGCAGTCATGAACAAGGACCTGTTGAGCGTTTACGATCTGGACCGGGCCGATTTTGAAATGATCTTCACCAGGGCGGCGAAACTCAAAGGGATGCTCAAGTCCGGGGAGCGGTACACGCCGCTGGCCGGGAAAACGCTGGGGATGATTTTCGACAAGTCCTCCACCAGGACGAGAATTTCCTTTGAGGTTGGAATGTTCCAGTTGGGAGGGATCGCACTCTTTCTCAGCAGCCGCGACACGCAGATCGGCCGGGGAGAGTCGATTTACGATACGGCCAGAATCATGTCCCGGTATCTAAACGGGATCATGATCCGGACCTACGCCCAGGAGGCGGTGGAGGAATTCGCCCGCCATGCGACGATTCCCGTGATTAACGGCCTGACGGACCTACTTCACCCCTGCCAGATTTTGAGCGACCTTTTCACCATCATCGAAAAAAAGGGGACATATGAAGGTCTGAAGATCGCCTACATCGGAGACGGCAACAACGTGGCCAATTCCTGGCTCAACGCGGCGGCCAGGCTCCCCTTTCACCTGGTCCTCGCCTGCCCGGAACAGTATACGCCGGACGCCTCCATCTTCGCAAGGGCGGTCCGGGAAGCCGGGCGGGGCGTGTCGCTCGTTCGGAATCCCGAAGAGGCGGCGGCGGACGCCGACGTGATCTACACCGATGTCTGGGCCAGCATGGGACAGGAGGCGGAACAGGTGGAGCGCGCGAAGATCTTCCGATCCTACCAGGTCACGAAAAAACTGCTTGAAACTGCCCGCAGGGATGCTATTGTGATGCATTGCCTTCCCGCACACCGGAACGAAGAGATCGCCGCCGAAGTGATCGACGGGCCCCAGTCCGTCGTGGTGGATCAGGCGGAGAATCGCCTGCACGTTCAAAAGGCGATCATGGAAATTCTCATGTGAGGCTTTTCGTGCGTTCGGCGTGCGGGAGGATCGGCGACGGAGACGAAGGCGGATCGGCCCCTGCCCGTGTCGTTCAAGACGGGACCCTCGAGGCACGGCGTGGCCGTGCGCCCGCGATCTGAATCCGCCGCGACGGAGATCGGTCCATATATTCGCAACCACGTTCAAGGAGGTCCGAATTTGAAAAAGAGATTCAAAAAAGTCGTTCTCGCCTATTCGGGGGGTTTGGACACGTCGGTGATCGTCAAGTGGCTCATCGAGACCTACCAGTGTGAAGTGATCGCCTTCGCCGCGGATGTCGGCCAGAAGGAGGAGCTTACCGGCCTGAAGCGAAAAGCGATACGGACCGGGGCCAGCAAGATTTACATCGACGACCTGAGGGAGGAATTCGCCCGGGATTTTGTCTTCCCGGCGCTGAGAGCCAATGCGATCTACGAAGGGACCTACCTGCTGGGCACGTCCCTGGCGAGGCCGCTGATCGCCAAACGGCAGATCGAAATTGCCCACTTGGAGGGGGCCGATGCGGTCTGTCACGGCGCAACGGGAAAGGGGAACGACCAGGTCCGGTTCGAGTTGACCTACATCGCCCTGGACCCTTCGATCCGCATCATCTCCGCCTGGAAGGATGAAAACTGGATCTTCGATTCGCGGGAATCGATGCTCGATTACGCCGAGAAGCACGGCATTCCCGTTCCGCTGGTGACGCGCGAGAAGCCCTACAGCAGCGACAGGAACCTGCTGCACATTTCCCATGAAGGGGGCATCCTGGAAGATCCCTGGGCGGAGGCGCCCGAGGACATGTTTGTCCTGTCGGTTTCGCCCGAAGCCGCCCCGGACAAAGCCACCTACGCGGAAATATCCTTCGAGCGCGGCATCCCCGTGGCGGTGGACGGAAGGGAAATGAGTCCCGCCCGGTTGATGGATCATCTCAACCGGATCGCCGGCGCCAACGGCATCGGCCGGGTGGACATGGTGGAAA
>CAYWTL010000048.1:0-13354 GCA_964460245.1 uncultured Syntrophaceae bacterium
GATTGTCAATGTGGACAAACTGTCCTATGCGGGGAATCCGGAAAACCTGAGCGGCCTGGATGCCCGATATCCCGGACGCTATGTCTTCGTAAAGGCCGATATCTGCGACGCTGTTCTGATGAAGGAAATATTTCTTCGCCATGAAATCGATGCGATCTGCCACTTCGCCGCCGAATCCCACGTGGACCGGTCGATCAGAAGGCCGGAGAGCTTCATTCACACGAACATCATCGGGACCTTCAACCTGCTCGAAATCGCCAGAGAGAACCTGGCGGGCGGATTTCAGAATTTCCATCACATCAGTACCGACGAAGTCTACGGCAGCTTGGGTCCCCAGGGCTTGTTCACGGAGGAAACACCCTATCGTCCCAACAGTCCCTATTCGGCCTCCAAGGCCGCTTCCGATCATCTGGTCCGCGCCTACCACGAGACCTTTGGCCTCCCTACGACCTTGTCCAATTGCTCCAACAATTACGGGCCGTATCAGTTTCCGGAGAAACTGATCCCATTGGTGATCATGAACGCCCTGGAGGGGAAACCCCTTCCGGTCTATGGGGACGGCAAGAACGTGCGCGATTGGCTCTATGTGACGGACCATTGCGAAGCGATCTGGACGATCATGCAATCCGGAAAACGCGGGGAAACATACAACATCGGCGGCAATGCCGAAATGGAAAACATCGTCATTGTCGAGATGATCTGCGATCTTCTCGATGAGATGGTTCCCGCGGCGGATGGCCGTTCACGCCGTGACCTGATCACCTTCGTCAAGGACCGGCCGGGTCATGACCGCCGCTATGCCATCGACTTTACAAAGCTGAACCGGTCTCTGGGCTGGTCCCCGGCGGAGTCATTCCTCACCGGTTTGAGAAAGACGGTTGGCTGGTATCTGGGTCACCGATCCTGGATCGCGCGGATCCAAACGGGCGAGTATCAGCAGTGGATCAGGGAGCAGTACGGGGAAGGGTGAAAAGGGTCGTTCACGGCGGCCGGTAAAAAAAGCCGGTCCGCGGGTCATTCCGATCTTCAGATTTCCTTGAGGTCCTTTTGGATCGTCAACCGCCCCTCTTTCATCAAAACAGCCTTGGTCCCCTCGGACCATGCCTGCAGGACTTCATTCTTTCTGCGATCGAGCAAAATCTTCCTCAGCGCTTCTTTTTTCCCGGCAAAGTCCCGTTCATCCAGGCCCGTCCTTTCTTTCAGTTGCAGGACGATGAAATGGCCGTCCGAGAAGATCACACGGTCCGGATAGGGTTTGTTGGCCGTGAGCGGAAAGAGGGCTTCCTTCAACTCCGTGGATGAACCCAGCCCCGGAATTGCCGCTCCCGGCAAAAAGGTCCCCGTTTCGGAAACCGTCAACCCCTTTTCCCGGGCCACTTGGCTGAAGGCCTCTCCCTTCTTCAATCTTTCCAGAACGGTTTCCGCTTCCAGTCTTGCCAGACGGAGCGATTCTTCGTCGATGTAGGCTTTTTCCACCTGCGGAAGCACTTCCGCCAGGGCAGGAATCCGGGCCGGTTTTCTGGCTGCCAGCTTGAAGAGATAATAGGCTTTGCTGTCGGCCATCACTCTGCTGATTTCATCTTTCTGAAGGCTGGAAATCATCTTGCCGAGTTCGCCGATTTGCTTGAGCGCTTCGGGCGGGTTTGCAACTGTGAAGAAATCAGTCGTATGGTGCTTCAGACCGTGCTTCGCAACATAGCCGTCAAAATCCTCGCTCTGATAAATCGCATCATGGGCCTTTTTGGCGGTGTCAGAGGCCATCTGCATCCCGATGACCTGCCGAAGCTCGGCCATGATTCTCGGTTTTGCCTCCGACAGGGGGACAGGCTTGGATCCCGTTTTTTTGAACTGATCCGCGTGGCGGTCATAGTAATCGGCAAGATCGGCTTCCGTGATGCGGGCCGACGACGCATGATCGGCGCCGCTGAAAACGATGTATTTCACCTGAACCTGTTCGGCGGTCCGGAATTTACTGCCTTGCTCTTTCAGGTAAGCCTCCAGTTCCTTCTCGCCGGGCGTGACTTTAGTCCGGAAATCCGCCGGGGAAATGCGAAGAAACCGGATGTTCGTCTTTTCATTCTGGAACCGGTACAGATCGTGAACCTCCCGGTCTGATACCTTGATGCCATCCTGGAGCAGGCTGACGAAGCGCGTCATAATGAGCGCATTTTTCTGATTGGCTTCGAATTCCTCGGGTGTCAGCTTGTTGAGTCGCAGCACCTGATTGTACACCCTCTCGTCGAAAGCCCCCCCCCTTCGAAAAGCCGGGGTTGCCATGATCGCGTCCTGGACATCCTTTTCGGTGACCGTCAGGTTCAACTCCTTTGCTTTTTGCAGGATCATCGCCTGCTGCACAAGGCTGTCGATGGCCTGCTGCTTGAGGTTCAGTCCCTTCAGCATCTCGTCGGTCATCGTCCCCCCGAGTCGCTGGCGGTAAAACTGCACGAGGGTCTGATACTCTTTCTGAAGTTCGGCATAACCGATCGTCTTGCCGTCCACCGTGGCAACGACCTCCGTCTGTCGGCCCGTGCCCATGGAGCCGAAGTAGAAAATGAAGACGACGATAATAATGCCCAGCAGGACCTTCATGATCCAGTTCCGGGCATGTTTTCTCATGAGATCGAGCAATCCGCACCCCTTGCCTTGTTTCGGTGAGCGATTTCTCTAATATAAGGGCTTGTAAATTGCAATAATATTTTAAAAATTTTATTGCCTCGGTGCCGCAAATACGATATACGAATTGCCCCGAATCGGCATTAATTTTATGATTATGGCTGTTTAACGAGCAGTTAGGAGGTTCGCGAGGTGCTGTTTGACTTTATCCTGGGGAAATTTTCCAACGACTTGGCCATTGATCTGGGCACAGCCAACACCCTGGTCTATGTGAAGGGGAAGGGCATTGTCTTAAGCGAACCTTCCGTTGTAGCCGTCCACCGGGATGTCCGGGGCGTAAAAAAGGTTTTGGCCGTGGGTTCAGAGGCGAAAAAGATGCTGGGGAGAACCCCCGGGAACATCATTGCGATCCGGCCTCTGCGGGACGGGGTGATCGCCGATTTCGACGTCACCGAAGCGATGCTGAGGCACTTCATCCTCATGGTCCACAACCGCCGAACGCTCGTGCGGCCCCGCATCATCGTCTCCATTCCCTCCGGCATTACCCAGGTCGAGAGGCGGGCGGTGAAGGAAACGGTCGAGTCGGCGGGGGCAAGAGAAATATTTTTGATCGAGGAGCCCATGGCTGCGGCGATCGGCGCCGGCCTGCCGGTAACGGAACCGATCAGTTCCATGGTGGTGGACATCGGCGGCGGCACCACGGAAGTCGCCGTAATCTCCCTTTCCGGAATCGTTTATGCGAAATCCGTTCGGGTCGCCGGGGATCGCATGGATGAAGAAATTGTCCAGTACATGCGGCGGAAGTTCAATCTTCTGATCGGCGAGCGGTCCGGCGAGATTATCAAAACAACGATCGGCTGCGCCTACCCAGAGAAGGAGCTGAAGACGGTGGATGTCCGAGGAAGGGACCTTATCTCCGGCATTCCGAAGATCGTCGAGATCAATTCGGAGGAAGTCCGTGAGGCCATCATGGAGCCCGTCAGCCTCATTGTCGATGCCATCAAGGATGCGCTCGAAAACTCCCCGCCCGAACTGGCGGGCGATATTGTGGACCGCGGCATCATGCTGACCGGCGGCGGGGCGCTCCTGAGGGGACTCGATCTGCTGATCCGGGAGGAGACGGGCCTTCCGGTCACAATTGCGGACGATCCCCTGTCCGCGGTTGTCCGAGGCGCGGGAATGGCGCTGGATCAGCTGGATATCCTGAAAGAAGTGACGGTGCAGATGTAAGGGGTTGCTTTTCCCGACGGGTTGTCCGGACCCTGAAAAGGAGAGGTCGGGCAGGCCCTTTCCCGATCTGATCCAACCCGGGCGTTCCCCCGTTTTCTGACGAAATCATGTTTCCCAAGAAGTATCGATCCATCGCCATCGCATTCATTTTTTTCTTTGCGGCGCTCATCATGATTTCCTATGGCGCGCGACCGTTTTCCGATACGGCTTTTCTGCGAAAAGTCGTTCTGGAGACGGCCATGCCGCTGGTGAGCCTGAAAAACAACGTTGTCGGAACCGTTCGGAAAAACTGGGACCGGTACCTCTTTCTCATCGGTCTGGAAGAGCAAAACGCCCGCCTTCGCAGGGAGAATGCAATGCTGGCCGGTCAGTTGGTCCAGTATCGGGAGGGTTATCTGGAGGCCGGACGGCTGGCGCGGTTGCTGGAACTCCAGAGCCAGTTCAATGCCAAGTCTGTCGTGGCGACGGTCATTGACCGGGATTCATCGTCCGTAATCAGGACAGTGCTCATCAACAAGGGGACGTCGCAGGGTTTGCGCGTAGGTTTGCCCGTGCTCGCGGATCGCGGGATTGCCGGCAGGATCACGGAATGTTCATGGCACGTTTCGCGCGTCCTGCTCATCACGGATGAGAACAGCAATGTGGATGCGCTGATTCATGGAAACCGGGCTCACGGTGTCCTGCAGGGAGCGGGGCCAAGAGGCTGTCAGATGAAATACATTGCCAAGACGGAAGAGGTTAAAGAGGGGGACACGGTGATTTCTTCCGGCATGGGCCGTATCTTTCCCAAGGCGATCGTTTTGGGAACGGTCAAACGTGTCGACAGGCTGGAGGGGGGGCTGTTTCAGAAGGTTGAAGTGACGCCTTCCGTCAATTTCGACAAGCTGGAGGAAGTGCTCGTTCTGGTTTACGCACCGGGAGGGCAAAAATGAGTTTCTATCTCGTCCTGTTTCCGTTCGCCCTGTTCCTCGTTGTGTTCCAGAAGTCCATTCTGGATCTGTTTTTTTTCGGCCGTATCGACGTGGAAATCTCCCTGATTCTGGTGATCTATTCCGGATTCCGCCTGGGAACACTCCGGGGGGCTTTGATCAGTTTTGTCGCCGGGTTCTTCATGGACTGCATGACCGGTTCGGTTTCAGGTCTCTACACGCTCTTTTATGTCTGTGTTTTTTTTGTGGCGCTCGCTGTCTCCGCAAGGGTATACGCGGAGGGAACGGCCTGGATCATGCTTTTCACATTTCTCTGCGCCATCTCCGAAGGGCTGTTCATTGTTTTATTTTACAAAACCATGTACGACGTGAACATATTTGGAAACATGATCCGCGTTTTTTTGCCCCAGGCGCTGGTTTTGAGTTTCCTCAGCCCCGTTTTATTGAAACTGTTTCACGTCCTCGAAGGGTCTCTGAATGAAGGAAATCCGCAGCCGGCTCAACGGTCATGAAACGGGTTCGTTGCATGACCGTTTCAAGATCATGTTCGTCATCGTCACCGTTGCCCTCTCCCTTCTCGCGTTGAGATTGTGGTACCTGCAGGTGATCAAAGTCGACGAGCTGAGGCAGAAATCGGAAAACAACAGCATTCGCGTTCGCAAGATCAAGCCCTTGAGGGGCCTGATCATGGATGCCAACCGGAATGTGCTGGTGGACAACCAGAGCTCTTTCGACATCCTCTATCTTCCGGACCGCGCAAGAGACGTTCGGGATATCCGGAACAATCTGGGCAATCTGTATGCGGAGGAATCGATCGCATTTTCAGGGGAAACCCTCAATCCCGGGAAATTGAGGCCTTTTGTTCCGGTCCGGCTCGAACGGAACATCAGCCGGCAAAAACTGGCGATCGTTGAAACGCACTCTCTGGATCTGCCCGGGGTAACCGTGGATGTGGTCCCGGTGAGAAAGTATATCGGCGGGGAGGCCTTGGCACACCTGGTCGGCTACACCGGTGAAGTCGGCCCCGAGGAGATCGAAAAGGAAGGGATGCAGGCCTACGCGATCGGCGATATCATCGGCAAATCCGGCATTGAAAAATATCTCGATTCCGATCTGCGTGGCAAAAACGGCGAAGAACAGTTCGAGGTGAATGTTCTCGGCAAACCCGTACGGGTCCTCGGGAGATTGAGCCCGGAGCCCGGTTCCAATGTCGTGCTCACCATTGATGCGGTGTTGCAGAAAACGGCATGGGATGCACTGGAAGGGAGGGCCGGTGCGGTGGCCGCCATCGATCCTCGTGACGGTTCCGTTCTGGCGCTGGTCAGCTCGCCGTCTTTTGATCCGACGCTGTTCAACAGCGGCATATCGGTGAACGACTGGCAGAGGTTGTCCGGGGATCCCAGACATCCGATGGAAAACCGGGCGGTTTCAGGACAATATCCGCCGGGCTCCACCTACAAAATGATCGTCGCCGCGGCGGCTCTGCAGGAAGGGTTGATCACTCCGGAAACCTCCTTTAACTGCGGCGGATCGTTCGACTTGGGCAACCGGACCTTCCGGTGCTGGCAGAAGCACGGACACGGTCAGGTCAGCCTCCGCCGCGCTATCGTCGAATCCTGTGATGTCTATTTCTACAACGTGGGGAAGATGCTCGGGGTTGACAAACTGGCCATGTACGCAAGGGCTTTCGGTTTCGGTCAGCCGACGGGAATCACCTTGCCCCGGGAAAAAAGCGGATTGATCCCGACGCGGGAATGGAAACTGGCAAGGTTCAAGCAGCCTTGGCAAATGGGCGAAACCATCTCGATTGCCATCGGGCAGGGATTCAATCTGGTGACGCCTCTCCAGTTGGTCAGCGCCTATGGCGCTCTCGCCAACGGAGGAACACTCTGGCGGCCGCGGATCATCAAGCAGATCGAGTCCGCGGACGGACATCTACTGAAAGCCTTTGCGCTCGTAAGGAGAGCTTCTTTGCCCATCGATCCCCGGAACATCGAAACGCTCAGAGGCGCCCTGTGGGGTGTGGTCAATGAGCCGGGCGGCACCGGCCGCGCCCTGCAGAGAAGGGAAGCCGACGTGGCCGGCAAGACCGGCACTTCTCAGGTTGTCGGATTGCCTTACGAAGAAAAGATGCGCAAAATGAAATCGATGGCATCCCGATACAGGGATCACGCACTGTTTGTTTGCTTCGCACCGGTCGGAGCGCCGGAAATCGCCATTGCCGTGATTGTCGAGCATGCGGGTCACGGGGGATCGGCTGCGGCTCCCATTGCCAGAAAGATCGTAGACGCCTATTTTGAGGGAAAGAAATCGCGGGACAGGACACCGCCCCTGGTGATCAGTGACCGCAGTGCCTCGTTTCGCACACCCTGATGCGGCATGGCGGGCGCCGGATCCGGGCATCCATCTTGATTTTGATGAACGGACCCGGGAGGAAACACGGACCGTGGGCCGGGAAGCAATCGCATGAAATTCGATCGACGATTATTGATCAATTTTGACTGGACACTGCTGCTTCTCGTTTTGGCCATCAGTCTGATCGGCCTCTTGAGCATCTACAGTTCGGGGCTCAACACGGCCTATTCGAATCAGGAATGCGTTTACGTCCGGCAGGTCCAGTGGATTGTCGTCGGCCTGGTTTTTATGGTCGTGGGATTCTCCGTGGACTATCGGATGATCAGCAGATATTCCTATCTGATCTACGCATTTTCGATTTTGCTTCTCGGGGTCGCTTTTTTCTACGGCTACGCGACCCGGGGCTCACAGAGATGGATCGTACTCTGGGGCTTTACCTTTCAGCCCTCCGAGTTGGTCAAAATCACGTTGATTCTTGCCTTGGCCAGGCATTTTGATGATCACCGGGTGACGACGCCCTATGGTTTGAGAGATCTTTTCGTTCCGGCGCTGATTACCCTGCTGCCTTTCCTGCTCATCCTGAAGCAGCCCGATCTCGGCACGGCGATCATCCTGTTCACCATTTTCTGCTCCATGACCCTGTTCATCGGGGTCCGTTGGAAGGCTCTGGCGGGAGCCGCGGTTTCCGGGCTGGTGCTGATCCCGCTGGGATGGTTCTTCCTGAAGGATTACCAGAAGGAGCGAATCATGACCTTTTTCAATCCCGACAGCGATCCTCTGGGTGCGGGCTATCATGTCATTCAATCCATCATCGCGGTCGGTTCAGGCGGTTTCCTCGGAAAAGGGTTTCTGCAGGGGACGCAAACGCAGCTCAGATTTCTGCCGGAGCGGCACACGGATTTCATTTTTTCCGTTTTTGCCGAGGAGTGGGGTTTTCTGGGGGGAGTCTTTCTTCTCATGCTGTTCCTGGCGCTGATGATGTGGGGTTTGAAAATTGCGCTTCATTCGCGGGATTACAGCGGAACATTGATATCCGTTGGCATCACGTCGATGATCTTCTGGGAGGTGTTCATCAACATCGGCATGGTGCTGGGGATTCTCCCCGTGGTGGGCATTCCGTTGCCGTTCCTGAGTTATGGCGGATCCTCGATGGTCACGCTGATGCTCGGCATCGGTCTGCTGATGAATGTCAGCATTCGAAGGTTTATCCTGCAGCCGTAACCGCGGTCCCCTGCAAATCGAAAAGATAAACGCACAGACCAAAACGATATCACGAAGGATTCATCTCCAAAAAAAACTTGACAAGCATTTTGACTTGTGATTAGAAGTCGCCGCTTTTAGAATACAGAGGGTTAGGGTTTTTTGTGAACGCGAATCAACGCAAGATATTTTCTGAGCCGTTTCTTGGCATCGTCGATGATAATCTGTTCGGGTTCATAAGCGTAGGCGTTCGAATGATCTGACCGGGTGAAGGATTTTTTTCACTCGGTTTTTTTTTGAACAAAGATTCTGTGAGGTAAGGCCGTGATCAGTCTCGATTATACCCTCCTGGTGCAGATGGTTAATTTCATTGTCCTCATGCTCATCTTGAATGTGCTGCTCTTGAAACCCATACTGAAAATCATTGAAAAGCGGAAGCAGCAGATGGATGATTCCGAATCGGAAATCAAGAGAATGAACCAGACCGTTGAGCAGAAGATGACGGAGTACGAGGAAAAAGTCCGCCTTGCGAAAGCGGAGGCCCTGGAACAGAAAAATGCCATCGTCAAGGAAGGCGCCGACGCGGCCAAGGGAATCACCGATGCCGTGCGGGGCGAGATTCCCGGGATGATGGAGCAGTTCCACACAAGGATTCGGAAAGAAGTCGAGGAGGCAAGGGCCGTTCTCCACAGCCAATCCCGGAAAATATCCCTTGAAATCGCGGAAAAAGTGCTGGGGAGGAGCATCCAATGAAAAATCGTTTTTCAGAACATTGGCAGCGGCGGTCGTTTGCAGGCTCTTTCGCGGCTTCCCTTGCAATTGTGCTGATCCTGGTTGCGGATGCTTTTGCAGCGTCCGGCGGCGGGGAGAGTCATGGCGGCGAATGGAAAGATTTTGCCTGGCGGATGATGAACTTTGTCATTCTCGCGGGCCTTCTTTACTGGCTGATGGCCAAAAAGATCAAGGAGTTCTTCGCCGGACGGCGGGATGAAATCAAGCTTGCCCTGGAGCAGGCGCAGGCCGCCAAGGAGGAAGCGGAGCAAAAATATAGAGAATACACCGCAAAGCTTGAGAAGGCCACGGAGGAGATCGCGGGCATTTCGGAGATGATCAAGGCGCAGGGCCTGATGGAAAAGGAACGGATCATCGAAGACGCCAAAAAAGCTGCAGAAAAAATGAAGGAAGATACGAAGGCCCGCGTCGAGCAGGAAATGAAGAAAGCAGGGAACATGCTGCGCGCCGAGGCGGTGAAGCTTTCCGTGGAGATGGCCGAAGAGCTTTTAAAGCGAAACATCAAGGCGGCAGATCACGATATCATGGTCAAAGACTATTTGGATAAGGTGGTGAGCAAACATTGATCGGTAGCAGCAATATCGCAAAGCGTTATTCGAGGGCATTTTTCGAGATTGCCCAGGAAGAAAAGCAGTTTGAGAAATATTATGACGAACTGCAGAACTTTTCCGGGGTCGTGGAAAGCAACGAGAGCCTCAAAGAGTTTCTGGCGAATCCCATCTTTGATCAGAAGGACAAGCGGGACGTGGTGGATGCCGTGCTCCAGAAAATCGGGATGACGGGCATCACCGCCAGTTTTTTGCGCCTGCTTGCCGACAAGAGAAGGATCGGCATCCTGACGGAGATTGTGGCCTGCTACCGTGAACTCATGGACAAGGCTTTGAAAAAACAGCGTGTGCAGGTCAAGACCGCATTTCCCCTCTCTGCAGAGCTGTCGGAACGCCTGAAAACGGGATTGGCGGGGCTGACCGGGAAAGAGGTCGAAATGACCATCGAGCAGGATGCTTCCCTGCTGGCAGGCATCGTCGTCCAGGTGGGGGACACCCTTTACGATGGGAGCATCAAGACACAGTTGAGCAACATCAGGAATCTCTTAGGGGAGGAAATATAAGGCATGGAGACAATCAGGGCAGAGGAAATCAGTCAGATCATATCCAAGCAGATCAAGGATTATGAGAAGAAATTGGATATCAGTGAAACCGGAACCGTCCTCTCCGTGGGAGATGGCATTGCCCGTGTTTATGGCGTTCAGAATGCCATGGCCATGGAACTTCTGGAATTTCCCGGCGGCATTCTGGGCATGGTGCTGAATCTGGAAACCGATAATGTCGGCGTGGCTGTTCTCGGCGAAGTGACGCACATCAAGGAAGGCGACATCGTCAAGCGGACGGGAAAGATCGCACAGGTTCCCGTGGGGGAGGCGGTTCTGGGCCGTGTCATCGACGCGACCGGCGCTCCCATCGACGGAAAGGGTCCGATCGAGACCACGGAGTTCCGAAGAATCGAGATGGTGGCCCCCGGCGTGATCCAGCGTCAGCCGGTTAACGAGCCCATGTACACAGGGCTGAAAGCGATTGATGCCATGACCCCCATCGGCAGGGGTCAGCGCGAGCTGGTCATCGGCGACCGGCAGATCGGTAAAACGGCCATTTGCGTGGATGCGATCATCCGCCAGAAGGATACGGGCGTGAAATGCATCTATGTGGCCATCGGCCAGAAGAAATCGACCGTGGCCCAGGTGGTGGAGAACCTGCGGAAGCACGATGCCCTTTCCTACACCTGCATCGTCGCCGCCTGCGCCAGCGATCCGGCCACCCTCCAGTACGTTTCGGCCTATGCGGGGTGCAGCATCGGCGAGTATTTCCGCGACCGGAGTCAGGACGCCCTGATCATTTACGACGATCTTTCCAAACAGGCGGTGGCGTACCGGCAGATTTCCCTGCTGCTCCGGCGGCCGCCGGGACGCGAAGCCTACCCGGGCGACATTTTCTACAACCACTCCCGGCTGCTGGAGCGGGCTGCCCGCGTCAGCAAGGAGCTGGGCAGCGGGTCCCTGACGGCGCTTCCGATCATCGAGACGCAGGCGGGCGACGTATCCGCCTACATTCCCACGAACGTGATTTCCATTACGGACGGTCAGGTTTACCTGGAACCGAGCCTTTTCTTCTCCGGCATCCGACCGGCCATCAACGTCGGTCTTTCCGTGTCCCGCGTCGGCGGAGCCGCACAGGTCAAAGCGATGAAGCAGGTGGCCGGAACCCTGAAACTGGATCTGGCCCAATACCGCGAACTGGCGGCCTTTGCCCAGTTCGGCAGTGATCTGGACAAAGCTACGCAGGCCCAACTGGACCGCGGCGTGCGCCTTGTGGAAATCCTGAAACAGCCCCAGTTTCAGCCGATGTCGCTGGGAGAGCAGGTGGCCATCCTCTTTGCCGGGACCAGAGGATTCCTGGACAAGTATCCCGTCGACAAGCTGAACAACTACGAGCCTCAGCTCCTGAATTTCCTGAAGTCAAAGTATTCGGAGATCATGAAGGAAATCGATGAACAGAAGATCATCAGCCCGGAGCTCGAGAAAAAGATGAAGGAAGTTTTAACCGAATTCGATTCTGTCTATGTTGCCGAGTAGAAAAGGTCGTTCCGGCGGACAGCACATCATCAAGTAAAGGGAGCAAATTTTAATGGCCGCGCTAAAGGACATTAAAAGAAAGATCACAGCGGTTTCAAAAACCAAGCAGATCACCAAAGCCATGAATATGGTGGCGGCATCCAAGTTCAAGTTCGCCCAGACGCGGATGGAAAATTTCCGACCCTATGCCGTGAAGTTCATGGACGTCCTGAACAGCCTCGCCTTGCGCGTCTCGCCCGAATCGCATCCGCTTTTGGCCGTCCGGGAGCCGAAGAAGATCCGGGTCATCTGCATGACTTCCGATCGGGGGCTTTGCGGCGGTTTCAACACCAACCTGATCAAGGCCACGGAAAGATTCATGGCGGCGAAGGCCAAGGAAGGCAAAGAGGTCGCTCTGATTCCGGTGGGACGAAAGGGGCGGGATTATTTCAGGAAGAAAGCAACCATCATGAACGAGCGAACCGATGTTTTCGGAAAGTTCGACATATCGCTCGCCGTCCAGATTGCGAAGGATATCATCTCTCCTTTTATCAAAGAAGAATATGACGAGCTGTATCTCGTTTACAACGAGTTCAGAAATGTTTCCATGCAAAGACCGGCTGTGGTCCGCCTTTTTCCCTTGCCGTCCATCGGACAGGATGAGGAAGTGGATCCGGAAAAGCGGGTGGACTATATCTATGAGCCCTCCGACGAAGTCCTGCTGGACCAGCTCCTGCCTATGTATGTGCGCGTGCTGATTTTCAGGGCGCTGGTGGAGACATCAGCCGGTGAAAACGGCGCCCGCATGGCCGCCATGGACAATGCCACCCGGAATTGCGAAGAGATGATCGGCTCGCTGACATTGAAATACAACAAGGCCAGACAGTCTGCAATTACGGCGGAACTGATGGATATCGTCGGCGGAACCGAGGCGCTGGCAAAAGGTTGAACCACGGGAAGGCGAGAAACGAACAAAATACTCAAAGCATAGTTGAAGGAGACGGGTATGAATATAGGCACGATAGTACAGGTCATCGGACCGGTCGTTGACGTGGCGTTTGAGGAGGGCAAGCTCCCCAATATCCTGAACGCAATCACCATCACCAACCCGGCGATCAACGATCAGCCGGACAACCTCGTTGTCGAAGTGGCCCAGCACCTGGGGGACAATGTCGTCCGATGCATCGCCATGGACATTACCGATGGCTTGGTCCGGGGGATGGAGGCCAAGGATATCGGAACTCCCATCATGGTGCCGGTCGGCCAGGAATGCCTGGGACGGATTGTGAATGTGGTCGGAAGACCGGTGGATGGGCTCGGTCCGATCAATGCAAAGAACCACATGCCGATTCACCGAGAGGCGCCGACCTTCCTGGAGCAGGACACCTCCGTGCACGTTCTGGAGACGGGCGTTAAGGTGATCGACCTGTTGGTTCCGTTTCCCAGAGGAGGCAAGATGGGCATGTTCGGCGGCGCCGGCGTGGGCAAGACCGTCGTCATGATGGAGATGATTCACAACATCGCCATGCACCACGGCGGCATCTCTGTCTTTGCCGGTGTGGGCGAGAGAACGCGCGAGGGAAACGATCTTTATCGTGAAATGCTGGAATCGGGCGTTATCAAGCAG
>CAYWTL010000048.1:13364-18653 GCA_964460245.1 uncultured Syntrophaceae bacterium
AAGCAGGCGGCGCTGATTTACGGGCAGATGACGGAGCCTCCCGGGGCGAGGGCGCGCGTTTCCCTTACCGCGCTGGCCGCTGCGGAATACTTCAGGGATGTGGAAGGCCAGGATGTGCTTCTCTTTGTGGACAACATCTTCCGGTTTACCCAGGCGGGATCGGAAGTATCGGCCCTTCTCGGCCGGATGCCCTCCGCGGTCGGTTACCAGCCGACGCTTGCCACGGACCTGGGTGAGCTTCAGGAACGCATCACATCCACCAACAAGGGATCCATCACCGCCGTTCAGTGTGTGTACGTGCCCGCCGACGACTTGACCGACCCCGCCCCGGCAACGACCTTTGCCCATTTGGACGGCACCGTCGTTCTCTCGCGGCCTATTGCCGAGCTGGGCATCTATCCCGCAGTGGACCCGCTGGATTCAACATCCAGAATTCTGGATCCGAACGTGCTCGGTGTTGAACATTATCAGGTGGCGCGTCAGGTCCAGGTGACGTTGCAGAAATACAAGGATCTTCAGGATATCATCGCCATCCTGGGCATGGATGAGCTTTCCGAAGAAGACAAGCTTACGGTCAGCCGGGCCAGAAAGGTGCAGCGCTTCCTTTCTCAGCCTTTCTTCGTCGCCGCGCAGTTTACCGGGACGGAAGGCAAATTCGTGTCCGTTCCCGACACCGTCCGGGGCTTCAAAGAGATTCTGGAGGGCAAGCACGACGATCTGCCCGAGCAGGCGTTTTACATGGTGGGCGGAATCGAGGAAGTGATTGAAAAAGCCAAGAAGCTTTCAGAGTAAGCGGGCCGGAGGATCATCATGGCTGACGAATTGATGCTGGAGATAGTCACACCTGAAAAGATGGCCTTCAGCGGTAACGTGGAAGAGGTAACCGTACCTGGAAGCGAGGGGGAATTCGGCGTGCTGAGGGGTCACGCTTCTCTGTTGAGCAGTGTCGATGTGGGCGAACTCAATTTCACCAAAGAGGGAAAGAAAACCTATTACGCGGTCAGCACCGGTTATGCGGAAGTGACTTCAAGCAAGGTGACGATCCTGGTTGAGACCGCCGAGCGGTCGGACATGATCGACAAGGACCGGGCGAAACGGGCGAAGGAAATCGCGGAGGCCAAGCTGGCGAAGATCTCGAAGGAAGATGCCGAATATGACGCTGCCAAAGCGGCGGTGGTCAAGGCCGCGACGCGGTTGAATGTAGCGGAGAAGGCAGGCCCGTAGCGGTCCGCACGTCTCGAAAAACGGCACATCAAGCCAGGCAGCACAGGGGTTTACCCGGTGCTGGCCTGGCTTTTTCGTTCCCCGGTCTGTGTCCGGACATGACTGGCCGGGACGAGATTACGGCATTTCCCGAAAAGAGATGTTGACGATTTCAAACTCGCGGATGCCACCGGGCGTTTTGACCGAAACCTCGTCGCCCATGCACTTCCCGATCAATGCCTTGCCGATGGGCGACGTGACGGATATCATGTTCTGGTTGATATCCGACTCAAAAGGGCCTACGAGGTGATATTGAATGGACTTTCCGTTGCTGATGTCCGCAATGGTGACGGTGGACCCGAACACGGCTTTGTCGCTGT
The DNA here is from genome assembly GCA_964460245.1 of uncultured Syntrophaceae bacterium. Taxonomy (GTDB): domain Bacteria; phylum Desulfobacterota; class Syntrophia; order Syntrophales; family Fen-1087; genus JAXDBM01. The sequence continues at coordinate 14,948 of CAYWTL010000048.1, forward strand.
TCAGGTCCTTCACTTCAATGATCTGAGAAAGGGCCAGGTTGTTTTCGAGCTCTTGCATTTTGCCGTGTATAAACGCCTGCCTCTCCTTGGCGGCCGCATACTCGGCATTTTCCGTAATGTCCCCGTGCGCCCTTGCCGCCTCGATATCTCGAATATTTTCCGGCAGGACGACCGTCTTGAGATGCTCCAGGTCCTTTTTTAGTTTTTCGAAACCATTCTTCGTAATGGGCATTTTTTTCATCATGTCTACCGCGATTCCTGAGACGTTGAATTTGAAGCAGGGAACACCCCTTAATAGAGAAACGACCCCCTGTCAAGGAAGAATTCGCGGTTTATTCGTCGTAACTTGTATCGCCTTATTAAGTATGATAGATATAAAGATCATCAAAAATCAGATTGCCGCTTCATGGATAGACCGGGCGGAGACCGGGCGGAAATGATCGATCAGCACAACCGGAACATCAATTACCTGCGAATATCGGTGACGGACCGGTGCAATCTGCGATGCCTGTACTGCATGCCCAAGGAAGGTCTCTCCCTGATCGGTCATGACGACATCCTGAGATATGAGGAAATTCTGAGGGTCACCCGGGTGGCCGTCAAGATGGGGATTTCCAAAGTACGGATAACCGGAGGCGAGCCCCTGGTCCGGCGGGGGATCGTGGAATTTATTGCCAGGCTCAAAGCGATCGAGGGGCTGAACGATGTCAGCCTGACCACGAACGGAATTCGCCTGGGGGAATTTGCGGAGAGGATTTACCAGGCCGGGATGACCCGAATCAACGTCAGCCTCGATTCCCTGAATCCCCAAAAGTACGCGGAGATCACGCGAGGGGGAAACCTGGAGGCCGTTTTAAGAGGGATCGACAGCGCTTACCGGGCCGGTTTTTCACCGATCAAAATCAATACCGTTGCCATCAAAGGGGCGAATGACGATGAGATTCTCGACTTTGCCAACCTGACCCTCGATAAACCGTTCCAGGTCCGGTTTATCGAATTGATGCCGATGGGCAGCGCCGGTCCGGAACAGGGCCGTCATTATCTTTCCAATGACCTGGTGATGGAGAAGATCAACCGCCTCTATCGCCTGGAACCCATAAACGGTCGGAGCGCAGATTCGGACGGGCCGGCAAGGCGATACCGGATTTCGGGGGGAACGGGCGAGATCGGGTTTATCAGCCCGGTCAGCCAACACTTCTGCCATCACTGCAACCGGCTTCGGCTTACGGCCGACGGACATCTGCGGGCCTGTCTGCTTCTCGATGATGAAGTGGATCTGAAAGGCCCGTTGCGCGCGAACTGCGGCGATGACGTTCTGGAGGGGCTCATTGAAAAGACCATCCTGGAAAAGCCGAAAGGGCATGCGCCGCTTTTGAATGATCGGCACCTCCGGAAATGCGTGAAGGAAATGTCCGCCATCGGGGGATAGCCATTGGTTGTTTTTCACGAGGACATGGCCCGGAGCTATGATGACTGGAGGCAGTCGCCAACAGGCAGCTACATGGACGGGCGGGAAAAAAGCCTGATGCTCGATCTCGTCGCCCCCCGGGGCGGTGAGCGGCTTCTGGACGTGGGTTGCGGAACCGGAGATCATCTGCTGCTTTTTCGCAGGAAGGGCTGTGATGTAACCGGGATCGATCCGTCCCCCTTCATGCTCGAAATCGCCGGACAGAAGCTGGCGAACCGTGCGGAGCTCCGCGAGGGCAAAGCGGAAGATCTTCCCTTTTCCGACAACGAGTTTGACATTGTGACGCTGATTACCGCGCTCGAGTTCACCGGAAACCCGCAAAAGGCCATTGCCGAGGCCATCCGCGTGTGCAGGGGCCGCGTTTTCCTGGGCGTTCTGAACCCATTCAGTTGCATCGGCATTCAGCGACGGATCCAGGGGTTGACGCACACCTCGGTCTATACGGACGCCCGCTTCTTTCACATCGGCGAGTTGACCGCGATGGTCCGGCATCAGCTTCAGGGGGTCCGCATCCGCTGGGGGAGCGTCATTTTTTTCCCCTATGGCTGGTATGAGCATGGTTTTGTGAAGAAGTTCGAGGAGTCTGTTCCGGTCATGAAAAATCCGTTCGGCGCTTTTTTCGGGATATCCTTTCCTGTTACTTTCAGTTACGCAACGATCCAAGAGCCGGTCCGGGAAAGATTCCCGCTCGCGTCAAAAAACAGGCAGCCCATTCAGGGCGCGGTAAGGGAAGTCAAGTGATTCGGGAAGCGATGTTCTATGAGAAATTTTCCGAAGACCGCGTGCAATGCCGTCTCTGCGCGCATGCGTGCAAAATCGCTTCTTCTAAACGCGGGCTCTGCGGAGTGAGAGAAAACAGGAAAGGCGTTCTTTACAGCCTGGTTTACGGACTGCCGATTGCCGAAAATGTCGACCCGGTTGAAAAAAAACCGCTTTTTCACGTCGATCCGGGCACAAGATCCTATTCCATAGCCACCGTGGGATGCAACTTTTCCTGCACCTTCTGTCAGAATCACGATATTTCCCAACTGCCGCGAGTTTCCCCGGACATTCCGGGACGGCCGGCCACGCCGGAGGATATCGTGGCGCGGGCGATCCGGACGGGATCCAAATCGATTTCCTACACCTACACCGAGCCGACCGTCTTCTTTGAATACGCCTTCGATATCGCCAGGCTGGCCCGTGAGCGAAAACTGAAAAACATATTCGTCACCAATGGCTTCATGTCGGATCTGGCGATCGACTGTATTTCCCCTTTCCTGGATGCGGCCAATGTGGATCTCAAATCGTTCCGAGATGATTTCTACAGGACGCGTTGCGGCGCCCGGCTGCAGCCGGTCCTGGACAATTTGAAAAGGATGAGGGAGATGGGCATCTGGATCGAGGTGACCACGCTTCTGATTCCCGGATTGAATGACAGTGTGGAGGAATTGCAGAAGATTGCGGCTTTCATCGCCGCTCTGGGAACGGAGACACCCTGGCATGTCAGCCGCTTCTACCCGCGCTACCAGATGAACGACATTCCCGTTACGGATGTTGTCGCCATCGGGCATGCCGCCCAAATCGGCAGGGCTGCGGGATTGAAGTATGTTTACAGTGGAAATGTGCCCGGGAATGAAGGTGAAAATACCTTCTGTGCAGGTTGTGGAAGCCTCTTGATCGAACGTCACGGCTACAACGTGAGACAAACGCGTTTGCAGGGCTCGGCATGCCTGACTTGTAAAACCCCCCTGGACGGTTTGTTTGAGAATCGCTGAATGTCGAAGGAGCGAATCCGATGCTTTCAGGATTATTCTTCAGGAAGATTCAAAGGTTTCCCAGTCCATATCCCGTTCGTCGTAGGATTGCGACAGGACAGATCGGGCTCTGTCAAGCAGATCTGCGGGCACCAGAATCCTGACTTCGCCGAGTCCGTCGATCGTGATGGCATAAATCGTTCCCGCTGCGTCGTACTGGAAAAGGACGGGAATGCCTTCCGTTGCGAGCCGGCCCCTGACGATATTGGCCTGGGTCATGCCGGATGCTTTCATAGCCACTTCCCATTTTTGATCATCGGTCATGGATTCCTCCCGTCGATTCGAACTCATCATACAATATATTGTGGTTCAATTTACTGACAATACATTCTATGGTATTTCTCCTTTACAAATGGTTTATTTTCTGTTACCCATGGCAAAGTTGCCATATAAAACAGGATATCATTGTCCATGAAATTAAAAAAGCTTGAAATTACGGGAT
>CAYWTL010000049.1:0-14633 GCA_964460245.1 uncultured Syntrophaceae bacterium
TCTTTTTACCGGGGGAATCGTAGGCTATGCCATGGCGGAGCGTATGACGAAGAACCTGGTCAGCCAGGCTCTCCTGAAGGCATTGGCCGCCAATCGACCTGCGGCGAGTTTGATTCACCACTCGGATCGGGGAAGCCAGTATTGTGCCCGGGAATATGCCTCGTTGCTTGACCGCTTCGGAATGAGGGTACTGGAGATTGAGTCGGTGTATGCCGTCATCCTTATCGGAGCATTGTCCCTGCTGGTTGGTCTCCTTATCTTTGTGAAAAAGGAAGCCACCAAGGGAATTCTCATAACAAAACCTTTTCTGTCCGCCCTGTTTGTCATCGTAGCTCTCACCGGTCCCTCGGCGAATCCTACCTATTTCGGCTTCATCCTTGGAGGACTGTTGTTCTGTGTGGCCGGTGATTTATTACTCATTTTCCCCGCGAAAGAACTCTTCCTGGCCGGGTTGGTTTCATTCTTAACGGGACACGTCCTTTACAGCATCGCATTTTTTATGATGGCATCTCCAGGAACATTAACCTGGATCAGCGCAGTGCTTTGCCTACTGATCAGCAGTGCGGTCTTCTTCTGGCTGAGGACGCATTTAGGAAGGATGCTCTTCCCAGTGATCGCCTACATGGCGGTTATCACCGTCATGGTCATCGGCGCGACATCACTCGCAAGTAACGAGCAACTGGGCTTTACCGGAAGGGCCCTGGTCTTTTGTGGAGCGATCCTCTTTTATTTTTCGGATGTTTTCGTTGCCCGCCATCGGTTTGTGAAAAAGCAATACTTCAATCGCCTCACCGGTCTCCCCATATACTACGCTGGGCAGTTTATGATCGCTTACTCCCTTCGTTTCATCTGACGGCCTATTGTTGCGAAATTTGTATTGCAAACAACTCGTGAACGACACCTTCCTGAAAAGCAAGCGTCGGATTTCTTCAATAGGCATCCGCCTTTTCAAATGGTTATCAGTAAAATTTGGCTCTTGACTTTTTGAAGAATCAGGAACACAAAAAGACCATATTCATGTAAGGCATCGTCAACAGGTTAACAACCAAGGCCGACCCTTTCTCAGGGTAATGCCATAGAGAGATTATTGGAACCCCGTGTCTCGGAAGAGAGCGGGGTTTTGTGTTGTATGCCGTGTAAAACGTATGACTTGTCGGTTAAAGTCCGATCGTGGGAATTCGGTAGTTCGCCCACGTAGCTTGAGGGAGGTGTTAAGGGTAACCTGAAGCACTAAGTTTCCTGACAAAGGCTCCGTAAGGGAGCTGAGCAAACCTGCGGGTCGCAGCGCAAGCGAACCCAGGTGTAGCCTCGAAATCCGCAATGGAGTTGTCGACCCCGTAGCACAAGGGGGATGACCGGAGCATCTATCCTAACGATAACTACCGGAACCGATAGATGGACTCCCGGGGTAACAGGGGTGACACGCGGGGGCAGCCATACGACAATAAGCACGGGAGACCCTTATCGATGCTCAACAGGAGGGCAACCGGCAGATATAAGGAAACGAAGTTCTGCCGGGTCGGCGAGGGAGTCGGAGTTGCCCATAGTACCGTTTGTATCGCAAGGACAACACAACCTTGGGAGAGGGAAGGGGCAATACTTTTATCACGTTTCAGAAGAAGGGACGGAAAGGAGATTGCACATCCGTGCTGACAACTCCGGAAAAGATTCGGGAACTTCAGCGGAAACTATACCGGAAGGCCAAGCAGGAAAAGGAGTACCGCTTCTATCTTCTCTATGACAAAATCTACAGGCTGGACATCCTGAACCATGCTTACAGACTTGTTCAAGCGAACAGGGGAGCGCCGGGAATAGACGGCGAGACCTTTGATCGCATAGAGCAGAGGGAAGGCGGCGTTGAGAGGTATCTCGAAGAGATCGCCGGAGAACTGAAGCGGAAGGTGTACAAGCCCCAGGCTGTCCGGAGGGTATACATTCCCAAGGCAACCGGAGGCAAGCGGCCGCTGGGGATACCGGTGATCAAAGACAGGGTAGTGCAGATGGCGGTCAAGATAGTTACCGAACCTATCTTTGAAGCCGATTTTCAGGACAACTCATACGGATTCAGACCGAAGCGGAGTGCCCATCAGGCGGTGGACGATGTAAGTAAGCACCTCTTTGCAGGCAGGACCGACGTAATCGATGCCGACATTTCCAAATACTTCGATACCATTCCGCACGACAAACTGCTGCAATTGGTGGCCAAGCGCATTGTGGATAAGCAGATTTTGAAGCTTATCAAGATGTGGCTTACGGCGTCGATTGTGGAGGAACGTGAAGACGGGAAGAAGGAATGTAAAGGGAATGACAAGGGGACACCGCAGGGAGGGGTGATCTCTCCCTTGCTTGCCAATATCTACCTGAACGTGCTTGACACCATGTGGGTGGTCAAGAGGGTGCAGGAGAGACTGGGGGCGCGACTGATAAGATACGCTGATGACTGTGTGATCTTATGCAAGGGGAACACCGACCAGATTCTGAAGGGGATAAAGCGGGTTTTCGATGACCTCGGCCTCACTCTGAATGAGGAGAAGACTCATGTGGTTGATGCACGCCAAGAGATGTTTCATTTTCTTGGTTTCAACATAGGCATGAAGCGAGGGAGGAAGACCGGTAAGAGGTATCCCCACACCGAACCGTCCAAGGAGGCGCAGAAACACGTACGCGCGGAAATCAAACGATTGACGACCAAGCGGTACAGTACAATCCCGACGAAAGTGGTGATCCGTAGAGTCAATGAAATTACCAGAGGGTGGGTGGGGTACTATCATTACGGCAACTGCACGAAAGTCATGTCATCTTTGGGAGGTTACCTGGTTTACAGGATGCGGATCTACCTGCGCGGGAAACACCATTACCACAGCCTTGGATATCGGGCATATCCGGACAGGTATTTTTACGATTCGCTAGGTCTGTATGAAGTTTCAACTAAAGCTCCTTGGGTGAATGCCGCCGGATGAAGATAATCGGAAAGCCGTATTCGGGAAAACCGAACGTCCGGTTTGACGAGGGGGAGTTGGAGATAGAGCTTCGTGCCACTACGCCAGCTCTCTACTCTACTCCGTAAGTATCCATGAGGAGTAAATAATGAGCCCAAAAAACTTTCTGATACTTGCAATGAAATTATGAACATGCGATTAAGCAACCGAGAAAGGGACCGGCTTATCCGAATCAGTTTGATTTGAGTGTTTTTAAAAGAGAGTTCACCATGTCGAACGACAATGGCATTCGATGGAGTTGCTGATCAGGCCAGATATTTTAGAAACTTGAGACACATCGTAGGAGACAATGAAAAATAGTGCTCCCGAAGCGCAAATTACAAAGGCTCGCTACAACCGAATCGCTTGGTTCTATGACAGGATGGAATCCCTTCCGGAAATCTTCTTCTCCAGTTGGAGAAGGCAGCTACTGGCCCGGGCGAAGGGAAAAATCCTCGAAGTCGGCGTCGGAACCGGCAAGAATTTCCAGTACTATCCTCCCGGCGCCGACGTTACGGGAATTGACATTGCCGATCGGATGATTACGATAGCAAGAGGGAATGCGAAGGATCTCGGCCTGTCGTTCCGGATTGAGGAGGGGGATGCGGAGCAACTGGCTGGGCCGGACAACTATTTCGACACGGTCGTGGCGACGTTTGTGTTTTGTTCCGTTCCGAATCCGTTGAAGGGCCTACGAGAGCTTCGCAGGGTCGTCAAACCCGACGGACGCGTCCTGCTCCTGGAGCACGTGCGGATCGACATGCCCGTTGTGGGCCAGCTCATGGACCTGATGAATCCTCTGGTCGTCAGGATCGTGGGTGCCAACATCAACAGGCGCACGGTCGAAAACGTGAGAGCCGCAGGATTTGCGATCGACGAGATAGAGGACCTGGGGCTCATGAAGATGGTCAAGATGATGATCGCCCGCCCGGACAAGGAGCGGGTTGATGCAGGGGGGGAGACATGATCAGCTACTGATTCACGAAGGAATCGGACTTGCCATTTGAGAAAGTCCGGGAGGCTGTCGCCGAAGAGTTGAAGAAGGAAGGATTCGGGATTCTCACGGAGATCGACCTCCAGGAGAAGTTCAAGGAGAAGCTCGGTGTCGACTTCAAGAGATATGTGATCCTTGGGGCCTGCAGCCCTCCGAACGCGTTCAAGTCGGTTCAGGCAGAGGAGAACATCGGGTTGATGCTGCCTTGCAATGTGATCATCTATGAGCGGGGTGGCAGGACAGGCTTGTCGATCGTCAGGCCGACGGTGGCTATGCAGATGATCGACAACGTGGAGTTGAAGTCTGTTGCCGAACTCATCGAGAAAAGACTGAAAAATGTGTTCGATGCGGTTCCCTAGGAGGCAGCCATGGAGATGCTACGCTTTCCGATTCTATTGTTCCTTGTCGCAAACCTTACGGCCTGTACTGTGGATTATCCCTACGGCCCGGGGGGCGGCTGGAGACACATTATGTACTACGGTTATGGAGGAGGGTTTATGTGGATCCTGTTTCTCGTCGTGATCGGCATCCTGGCCTATATCGTCATCCAGAACGTCAAGAAAAAAGGAGGCGCGGGGGCGTCGGGTGAGGCCCCCATCGACATCCTGAAAAAGCGGTATGCCAAGGGCGAAATCACGAAGGAGGAGTTAGACCGGATGAAAAGGGAGCTGTCCGAGTAGACGGCTGACAGAGGAAGGGAAACGGTTTTGAGAAAGGAGAGCGGTAAGAAAAAAAGCGTGATCTTGATCGGAATTGTCCTGCTGGCGCTGCTTTTTGCCCGGCCGGCAATGTCCCAACCGCGCTGGGGCTATGGGCCGGGATATGACAATGAAAACAGCTACGGCGGGCCATGGATGGGACGGGGCTGGGGACCGGGTTATCGAATGGGCCCCGGAGGGATGATGGGGTATGGAGTGTATGCCTACGTGCCACAGAAACTGCCGGTTCCAAAGAACAAGGAGTGGGTCGGAAAGCTGAAGGAGATCCTGGCGTTGGAGCGACTTTCCTACGGACAGTACGCAACGGATGCAGACAAATACAACACGTACATGCCTTACCTGTAAAAGTTAGGATCTTCCCGTACAGTTGGTTGGAATAAAAAGTGGCAGTCAGTCTTCTCTTCGGTTAGAGTGTTTGTACCACCAAATACTTTACCAAGGAGGAAGATATGACCGCCGAGAAGAAGATAGCACAGAAGAGACTCACATTGCTACAAGTTGCTGAAAGAATCCGGAACGTATCGGAAGCCTGCCGGCGCCACAGCGTTTCCCGAAGCCAGTTTTACGAGTACAAGCGGGCTTTCCAGGAGAGGGGTTTTGATGGTCTGATGGATCGTCCGCCCATTCCCAGGAGTTTCCCAAATGAAACGCCGGCCGATGTGAAGGAGAAAATCATTGCCCTGTCTTTGAAGCATCCCGCCTGGGGGCAGGTCCGTCTGTCCGATCATCTTCGCTTGGAAGGCATCCTGGTGAGCCCCGGCACGATCCGCAACATCTGGATCAAAGAGGATCTGGTCACCCGCTACAAGCGGTTGCTCCGTCTGGAGGAAGAGAAGAACGGCCAGGATATCGATCTCACAGAGGAGCAGATCCGGTTTTTGGAGAAGGCCAATCCCTGTTTTCGGGAACGCAAGGTGGAGAGTCCTTATCCGGGATATCTGATTTCCCAGGATACGTTCCACGTCGGCAGGATCAAGGGGGTGGGCCGCATCTGGCTTCAGGCTGCGGTGGATACTTACGGTTCCTACGCCTTCGGGAAGCTTTACACCGCCAAACTCCCGGAGACGGCCGTTGATCTTCTTTATGACCGGGTATTGCCGTTCTATGAGTCACAGGGGATTCGGGTAGAGCATATTCTGACGGACAATGGCCGGGAATACTGCGGGCGGCCGATGATCCATCCCTATCAGATCTTTCTGGAATTAAACGACATCGGGCATCGGAGAACGAAGGTGGCCCGGCCCAGGACCAACGGCTTTGTGGAACGATTCAACCGCACCGTGCTCGATGAGTTTTTCCGGGAAACCTTCCGAAACAAACTCTATACATCCGTGGAAGAGCTTCAGGAGGACCTGGATAAGTGGCTCCAGCATTACAATTACGAAAGACCTCACAGGGGATATAGAAACATGGGCAGACGGCCGATTGAAACCATCGAGGCCGGCAAGGTTATCAAAGAGCAGGAGAACCGGAAACAGGCAGCTTAAACATCACTACCGGAGAGAAGCTGACTGTCCGGGAAGCGGTTGACTTTTACACCTTACCGGATGGTCATTCCACAGGAGCAGGATCATGTAATGACGATTGAGCGGCGCTTTGCTGCCTACGGTCTCCCGGCAGGCGGGAAACCCACAGCGGTACAGGATACAAAGAGTCTGGAAGAGGCCTATCAGCTGTGCGTGAAAATGGAACGTGACCTGATCCCGCGATACGAATGGCTGATCCGGAATGCGGAAGACCGTGATACGGCCGGTATCCTGAATGAGCTATTGATCCAGACGCGCTACCACCTTGCCATGTTCGAGCATGCTCTACAGGTTGGTGGTCGGCATGGAGGTGGGCCTTGGGGTTGGCGAGGTCGCGGCCCTGGCATGATGTGGAGTGGGTAAAGAATTACACACTACTGCACGAGACTCGAATTGACAGGATCTGCCGAGTCAAATGTGGTGGGACAGGACACTAAAATCGTGGTTCTTACCACGGTAGTGAAAGGTAGGGTCAGAAATAGCCCTGCCTTATTAACTACTTGAAGGTTTGCATTGTCGCTCTCACCAGGCTAAAAAGCACACCCAGTTGTTCTACTAAATGTATTCTTCCATCTGATAAGTAAACGCTCGGAAACCAGCGGTAGGATTCTCTCTTCTCAATTTCCGCACAATCTCAAGAAGGTTGGGAATCTCCTCATCGGGCACACCCATATAAAGTATATTGTTTCTACCGGGCGCATGAGAGGTGCCCAGCTTTGGCCCGGTTGCTTCGCCTTGACCCGTCGTGCCATGCACTTTCGTATAATTCTTATAACCAGCTTTCTTAAATTCCTCTGTGACACGTTTATCGAAGTAATCAGGATAAATAAAATTAAACATTTTCATAATTTCGACCTCTTTCGTGCAGGAAGTATAAGATATGCGGCCTTATGTATCAGGGGGCTGCTGCCCGTTGATTACCACTTAAAGGGATGCATATCAATTGTAATTGCAGGAGGCAGCAAGAGTGGTTCGCCGATAATAATAAAAGGATCTTCACAAGTCTTTGCAACTTTTAATCCGTATTCTTCAATCCTATCTATGAGAGAAGGCCGAGACTTTGTAGGTGCGGACAGTAATCAGCAAATTTCATTTTTACGTCCAGACGGCCTGAGCAGTCCTGGCTGAAATCTACTACACAAGAGTATTAACCGCCTATCTCGCTTTCAAGGAAAAGCCGTTGCCGGTTGTTACCCGCGGGAAATCAACGGTTCACGACTATTGTCATGTCATCCGGATCCGATCCCAAGACCGGATTCCCCTCTTTTTTCTCTCAATCATTCCATGCCAAAGGGATGGAGAGTTATTCCTCCAGCCCTTCGAGCACCTTCAGCATCTCGCTGTTCCCCGGTATGTCGGACATGCTTTTGCCGTATTGGGCAAATGCGAGGGCGCCCTTTTGGTCGACCACGAAGAGGGCGGGCATCCGGCCGAGTTTCAGGAGTTTCCATTCCTGGCCGTAGAGGCGGGCCAGTTTTCCGTCCTCGTCGGGGACGCCGATCATGGGCAGTTCCCCTTCCTTCCAGAATTTTGCGACCTTCTCCGCGCTGTGGGGTGCGATGACGACAATCGTGGTGTTTCTTGACGTGAATTCCCTGAAATCCTGTTTCATCCGGTCCAGATGTTTTCGGGCGTAGGGTCAGCCGAACCCGCGCAGAAAGACGAGCATCACGGGACCCTGCTGCCGCAGCGAGGAAAGGGTTATTTTTCGTCCATCCTGTGAAAGCGCTTCAAAATCGGGTGCGGGCGCGCCGCCGACCAAGATGGACAAGACAACGATGGACGCCAATGTGAAATCAAACAGCATAGGGGAAAAGCTCCTTCCTTCAGTGATCCGTTGACTGTTTGCCCGGTTTTCCGCTCGAGACGGAGCCTTCCGGAGGGTATTCCAGAGTGTCGTCAAGCTGCGATATGCTTGCGGGAGAATGGTCGGGGAAGGGAAGGTTCCCCTGATCTCTCCAGCGCTGTACAACCTCGACACTCTCGCGTCGCTTCCCGTCGTCGAGGCCTTCATCCTTTGTTATATAAAGTGTCTGTGATGGAAACGCGAATCCGCTGCCCCCCGACGCGACGATATCCATGATCCGAAGCAGCAGGTCCTCCTGAATGGCCAGGAACCTGTTGATGTCGGATTCGAGGACATAGGCGAAGATCTGCAGGTCGAGCGATGATGGTCCGAAGTCGACAAACCGAATGCGCGCCGTTGCGGTGTCCACCCGGGGATGTCGGTAAAGAAGCTCGCGGATCTGTGCCAGCACATAGCGGAGCTGATCTGTCGTGGTCTCGTAGCGCAGGTTCAGGGTATGCTGGAGAAGGAACCGGTCGCGCAGGGAGAAGTTCTCGATGTTTACCGCCGCGAGCTGGCCGTTGGGAATGGAAACAACGGTGCGGTTAATCGTGCGGATCTGCGTGGAGCGCAGACCGATGTTCTCGACCGTGCCGGCGTGTTCGCCCGCTTTGCAGTAATCACCCAGTCGGATGGGTTTGTCCCAGACAAGGAAGACCCCGCCGAAAAAGTTCTCGATCGTCTTCTGCGCGGCAAATGCCACGGCGATGCCGCCGACGCCAAGTCCGGCCACGACTGCCGTAAGGTTGATGCCAGCAAAGTAATAGAAGACGATCACGAGCCCGGTGATGACGGCCAGGACCTTCAGCAGCGTTGCTGTGAGGCGAATGAATGCATGATCCGTTGCCGGTCTGCGCTTCTCAATGATGTCTGCGCCGGTCTCGATCAAATGAATGACGATCCATGTCAGGCCGCCGACGGCCATTGTCGAAGCCAGAAACGCCCAGAAAAGCCGACCCAGCAGCGAAAGCGCGCCCAGGGAAAGAACATAGATCGCAGCCGCCGAGAAAATCAGTATCAAGGGGGTTCTGATCCGTCGGATCTTCACGATGGCCGTCTCGTCGAGGAGGCGACGGATCGGCTCCCGCAACAGGGCAAAGAAAAGTGCCGTGAAGAGCCAGCCGAGCAGGAGCGCCAAGGGGAGCATCAGCAGAAAGAAGATCCACCGGTAAGGCGGCTGTCCGGCCAGTCGGGTCTCCGTCAGCACTGCCGGCAGATGCCACTCCAGCCAGGGGATATCGATCTCCTCGTAGATCTGGGGTACGCGTTTGAGGGTTTCGGCGGAGAAGAGCCAGACCGGGGGATTGTTCTCCTTTTGAATGCGCTCGAGCAGGATCCTGTGCTCCCCTTTATTTGTCCTGACGACCCCCACTGCCTCCCGGTTTACGGGCAGGCCGTCCTGCAGGTTGCCTTCGGGTTTCGAGCTCAGGGCGGTTACGGAAAGGCGCAGTCCTTCGTCGAGGATCTGCTGCAGCTCGAGGGCGAGCTGCCGGGCGCGCTTTCCCGTCTGGCCGGTATTCAGGTAATCGACTGCCCGTTCGTCGTCTTTCCGCTCCATGGCCTTCAGAAAGCCGAGGACGGTTCCCTGCGGCGTGCTGCGTCCCATGGGATCGTCGTAAGTCGCCTCAATCTGCATGGTCCCCTTTGCAGCCGGGGCGGGAACGGCCATCTCGGCGGCATAAGGGCTGGCGACCATGAAGGCCAGGATCAAGACGGCAGGAACAATGCGAACGCACGGCATGACTTCAACCTTTTGGCGGCCCTCAGATCTGGTGCACGTATGTTCCCGGGGCGTCGCCAAGAATGCGCAGGCCCTTTTTCGGGGCCCCCATCTCCGGAGGGGCTGTCTGGCCGGACGAATGGTCCGCCAGCCACTTCTGCCAGGGGATCCACCAGGAGCCGCTGAAACGGGGCGCCTCCTCCAGCCACTGGTCCGGATCCATGTGTTTTTCCCCTTCCCGGTGGGTCAGCATCTGGTAGGTCCTTCTGGAATTCAGGGGCTCGCTGACGATGCCGGCGTTGTGTCCGCCGCTGGTCAGGAGAAAGGTGACCGTGGGGGCGTCGGAGACCAGTTGGAACTTGTAGACGGAGCGCCACGGCGCAACATGGTCCATGACGGTGCCGACCAGAAAGACGGGGACATGGATGTCGCTGAGGACGATGTTGCGGCCGTCAACCTTGTAGCGGCCCTCGAACAGATCGTTGTCCAGAAACAGCCGTCGCAGGTATTTGCTGTGCATTCGAAAGGGCATTCTCGTTGCATCGGCGTTCCAGGACATGAGGTCGTTCAACGGACGGCGTGTGCCGAGGAGATAATCTTGGATGATCCGGGACCAGAATAGCTCATTGGCACGGAGGAGCTGAAAGGCCCCGGCCATTTCCTTCGTGTCCAGATAACCGCGGTCGTACATGATGTCCGTCAGGTAGTTGACCTGGTTTTCGTCGATGAACAGCATCAGCTCCCCGGCCTCCGTGAAGTCGGTCTGCGCCGCGAGGAGGGTCATGCTTTTCAACCGCTCGTCTCCGTCCCGGGACATGGTCGCGGCGACAATGGCCAGCATGGTGCCGCCCAGGCAATACCCGACGGTGTGAATCTTTTTTTCCGGCAGGATCTTCGAAATGGCATTGATCGCGGCCAGGATGCCGTCGAAGTGGTAGTCGGCCATGGACAGGTTGCGGTCTTCCGCCGTGGGGTTGCGCCAGGAGATGATGAATACCGTGTGCCCGTTCTCCACGAGGTACTTCACGAGAGAGTTGTGGGGGGAGAGATCGAGAATGTAGTATTTCATGATCCACGCCGGGACAATGAGGACCGGCTCCGAGTGGACCTTCTTCGTCGCGGGGGCGTACTGGATCAGTTCGAAGAGCCGGTTGCGGAACACGACCTTGCCGGGCGTCACGGCCACCTTTTCCCCGGGCCGGAAGTTCTCGGCGCCCGCGGGCAGTTCCTTGTTGCGCAGGCGGCGCCAGTCTTCCATCATGTTCTCAAAGCCGCGGATCAGGTTCTGTCCGCCCTCCTCCCGCGTCGCCTGGATCAGGAGCGGGTTGGTCCAGAGGGAGTTCGCCGGTGAAAACAGGTCCATGAACTGCCGGGCCATGAAAGAAACAACATTCTGATGGTGGCGTGACACGCCGGGAATGTCATGGGTGGCATTTTGCCACCACTGTTCGGCAAGGAGAAAGGTCTGGTGCATGTATACGAACGGTGGCTGCTGCCAGGCCTCCGCTTCGAACCGTCTGTCCGCAATCAAAGGCTTTTCCGGCTTCTCGCCGGTTTTGAGCATGGTGCGCAGCGCGTAGTCCCAGAAATTGGTCGCTTTTTCGAACATGTCCTCCGCGAGCCGGAACCGTGTCCCCGGAGAGTCGGAAAGGTTGATCCACCAGTCCAGAAGGGCCAGCAACTGGGTCACCGGGGAAAGGTTCATGGTTAATTTGGCCTGCCGGGCATGGATGAAACTGTCGACGCCGGCGTGTGAAGAGTCCTTTAATGCTTCCATGGAATGTCCTCCTTTTCTTGCGCTGTTTCGCAGCATCCGTTTTGACATTGATCCGGCACCGGACAGGCATGGGAGTAGCACGTCGGCAATCCGGCCATCAGCTCGACGCAGAGGGCGAACCGTCTCGATGACGGGAAAAGGCACCGGATGGATCTTTTCTGGTTCAGCCTGAACGGCCCTAACATGCGGGATTTCCCCAAGCGGCTGCACGGCGCGTTCCGTTCCTGATCCGGATTGTCCTTGAACGGCGGCAGCGGCGCAGGCGGATGACATTATAGCCGATTGCGTTGATGGCATCAAGCATTGTTCAGGCGTCGCCCCCGCCCAGCACCTTGTAGAGGGTGACCCGGTTGGAGATCCCGGCCAGGCGCAGGGAGATTAGCACCTGTTGCGCCGCGTAGAGGGAGCGCTGCGCCACAAGGACGCTTAGGTAGTTGTCGATTCCCTTGGTGTAGCGCGCATTGGCGAGGCGGTAGGTTGTTGCCAGAGCGTCGACCAGAGACTGCTGGGCCGCGATCTGCAAACTCAGCGTGCCCTGTGCGGCGAGTGCGTCAGCGACTTCCCGGAAAGCCGTCTGGATCGCCTTTTCGTATTGGGCGATGGAGATCTCTTTCTCCGCTTTGGTGACATCGTATGCCGACCACGTGCGGGCATCGAAGACCGGCATGATGATCTGCGGTGCGAAACTCCACGTGCCCGAGCCGGACTTGAAGAGTCCCGACAGGTCGGCGCTTGCGGTTCCCGCGGCCGCCGTGAGGGAAATGCGGGGAAAGAACGCCGCCCGGGCGGCGCCGATGCTGGCATTGGACGCGCGAAGGCGGTGTTCCGCCGCCAGCACGTCCGGCCGCCGCAGGAGCAGTTCGGATGACAAACCGGCGGAAATCTCGCCGGGCAGGACGACAGTGCCGAGATCCGGAGGCAGGAGTGCGGAGGGTACGGGCGAGCCGGCCAGAAGATTCATGGCGTTCTCATCCTGCGCCACGATCTGGGTGTAGCGGGCGACGTCCCTTCGCGCCGTCTCCACTTGGCTTTGCGCCTGCCGCAGGTCCAGTTCGGATGCCATCCCGACCTCGAAACGTTTCCGGATCAATCTGTAGGAGGCTTCCTGCGTCTCCAGGGTTGAATGGACCAGTTTGAGGTTCTCCCGGTCCGCCCCCAGTGCGAAGTAAGCATCCGCCACGGCGGATATCAGCAGGATTTGTGTGCTGCGGCGGGCCTGGTCCGTGGCCAGATATTCTTCCAGCGCCCGGTCTTTCAGGCTGCGGATGCGGCCGAAGAAGTCGATTTCCCAGGAACTGATGCCGAGATTGACGCTGTATTTTTCAGAGGTTGTCACCGTCCCGGTTCTCGAAAGGTCGGCCGGTAGACGCTCCTTGCTTCCGCTTCCAACGGCATTGACGGACGGCAGTAGTTCGGCCCGCTGTATGCCGTAATACGCGCGCGCCCGCTCGACATTCAGTGCCGCGATGCGGAGGTCGCGGTTGTTGTCCAGGGCGGTCAAGATGATTTTTTGCAGACGCGGATCGCCGATGAACTCCCGCCATGGCCGTTCCGCAGTTGCCGGAACGGATGCATCTGCCTTCGGTTCGCTGTAAGCCGGGCCGGCCGGCCACTCCGCGGGGACCGGCGTTGCCGGCCGCTCGTATCTGGGGGCGAGCGTGCAGCCGGCCAGAAGGGTGAAGAGCATGCACCATGAAAGGAAAAGATTTTTGTTCATTTCATCCGTCCCCTGATGTTCTTTCAGTGCCCGGCCCCTCCGGTGGATGCTTTTTGAATCTGGCGCTGAACGCTTCCATCCATCCGCGAAAGGCGCTGGTCCCGGCTTCCTTTCGGGCCTGTTTGCCCATGAATTTTTCGATCAGCACATAGAAAAGGGGCGAAAAGATGAGAACCAGGACCGTGGCGGTCACCATTCCGCCCAGGACGCCGGTGCCGATGGCGTTCTGGGCGCCCGCCCCGGCGCCGGTGCTGATCGCCAGCGGCAGGACGCCGAAGCCGAAGGCCAGGGAAGTCATCACGATCGGCCGGAAGCGCAGTTTGGCCCCCTCCAGTGTGGCGTCGATCAGATTCATCCCTCTTTCCAGTCCGTCCTTGGCGAACTGGACGATCAGGATGGCGTTCTTCGTGGTCAGGCCCAACGTGGTCAGTAGTCCAATCTGGAAATAGACGTCATTGGTCAGCCCGCGCATGCTCGTGGCGATGATGCCGCCGATCACGCCCAGGGGGAGGACCAGCAGGATCGAAATGGGCACGGTCCAGCTCTCGTAAAGCGCCGCCAGGCAGAGAAAGATCACGAAAACGGAAAAGGCGTACAGGAGGGGCGCCTGGGAACTGGCCATCCGCTCCTGGTAGGAGAGGCCCGTCCAGTCGAAGCCAAACCCCTTCGACAGCTTTTCCGTAAGCTCTTCCATGGCCTTCATGGCCTCGCCCGAGCTTTTCCCCGGCGCCGGTTCACCCCAGAAGTTGATGGCTGCAAAGCCGTTGAAGCGCGCCAGGCTCGTGGGGCCGGTGGTCCATCGGCCGGAGGCGAAAGAGGAGAAGGGGACCATCTTTCCCGCCGTGTTCCGGACATAGAGCTTTTCGAGGTCCTTGGGCAGCATACGGTAAGGGGCGTCCGCCTGGACGTAAACCCGTTTGACGCGGCCGGCCTTTATGAAATCGTTGGCATAGGAACTGCCGAAAGCCGCGGCGATGGTCCTGTGGATGGAGGTGATGGGGACGCCCAGGGCGCCGGCTTTGTCCCAGTCCACGTCGATCCGGAATTGGGGCACGTCATCCATGCTGTTGGGCCGAAGGGCGGCCACCCTCGGATCCTTTGACGCCAGACCGAGCAATTCGTACTGGGCATTCATCAGGTCCTGATGGCCGAGTCCTCCCCGGTCCAGGAGCATGAAGTCGAAACCCTTGGCCATGCCCAGTTCCGTGACGGCCGGCGGCGGGAAGGCGAAGATTCTTGCATTGCGGATGCCCGCAAAAGCTCTCATGGCCCTCTGGGCAATGGCCTTCACCTTAAGGTTATCCCGGTTGCGGAGGTGCCAGTCCTTCAGCCGGACGAAGGCCATGCCGTTGCTTT
>CAYWTL010000049.1:14733-18449 GCA_964460245.1 uncultured Syntrophaceae bacterium
TCCCGGTTGCGGAGGTGCCAGTCCTTCAGCCGGACGAAGGCCATGCCGTTGCTTTGCGCCCGCCCCGAGAAAGAGATGCCGGTGAGTGTCATCACGGCATCCACCGCCTCTTTTTCGTTTTCGTTGAAATGACCAACGATCTGATTCGCCACCTCTCGGGTCTGTTCCAATGTGGATCCTGTCGGCAGGATGGTCTGGGCCAACAGCGTTCCCTGGTCTTCATCGGGGAGGTAGGCGGTGGGCATGCGGAGGTACAGGATTCCCATGAAGGCAACGATCACCAGGAAGACGACCAGATATCTCCTTTTTCGAGTGAGGGAGTGGCCGACCAGACTCACATAGAGACGCCGCAAACGAAAGAAGCCGTGGTTGAACCGCCTGAAAAACGGGCGCAGGAAAGCGATGGCATTTTCCGCCTCATGCCCGGCCGGTACCGGCTTGAGCAGTCCGGCGCAGAGGACCGGCGTCAGGATCAACGCCACGAGCACCGACAGGAGCATGGCGGAGATGACGGTTACGGAGAACTGGCGGTAGATGACGCCGGTGGAGCCGGGGAAGAATGCCATGGGACCGAACACGGCCGATAGCACGAGCCCGATGCCGATCAGGGCGCTCGTGATCTGCTCCATGGACTTGGCCGTGGCCTCTCGGGGGGTCAATCCCTCCTCGGCCATGATCCGCTCCACGTTTTCCACGACCACGATGGCGTCGTCCACGAGCAGTCCGATGGCAAGAACCATGGCAAACATCGTGAGCATGTTGATGGAAAATCCGAAGATTCCCAAGACGGCAAAAGTGCCCAGGAGGACGACCGGCACGGCAATCGTGGGAATCAGCGTGGCCCGAATGTTCCCGAGGAAGAGCCACATGATCAGGAAGACCAGCAGGATCGCCTCAAAGAGCGTTTTCACCACCTCTTTGATGGCGACCCGAATGAAGGGAGTGGTGTCGTTGGGATAGAAATGCTTCATTCCCGGGGGAAAGTACCGGCTCAGCTCCGTCATCTTTGCCTTGACGGCATCGGCCGTGTCCAGGGCGTTGGCGCCCGCGGCCTGGCGGATCGCGATGACGCCGGCCGGGCGCCCATTGTGGGCGGATTCGATGTCGTACAGCTCGGTTCCCAGCTCGGTCCGGCCTACATCCCGGATCCGCACGGTGGAGCCGTCCGGGTTGGTGCGGACGGGGATGGCGGCAAATTCCTCCGGTGCCCGGAGCAGGTTCTGAACGACGATGGATGCGTTCAGGCGCTGGCCCTTCACCGCCGGCATTCCGCCGAATTGTCCCGCGGAGATCTCCACATTGTAAACCTTGAGCGCCGCGATGACGTCTTCAATGGTCAGTTGATAATCCGTCAGCTTGTCGGGATTGAGCCAGATGCGCATGGCATATTCCGCGCCGAAAATCTGCGTCTCGCCCACACCCGGCACACGCGACAGAACGCTCTCCAGGTTGGAAACGGCATAATCGGTCAGGTCCTTCATGTCCATACTGCCGTCTTCGGAAACCAGGGCGATCATCATCAAGTAGTTTCTTGTGGATTTTCGGACCGTGACCCCCCGGCTTTGGACCACCTCGGGCAGGTTCGCCATGGCGCTCTGCAGTTTGTTCTGCACCTGCGACCAGGCAAAATCCGGATCGGTGCCTGCCTGGAAGGTCAGCTCGATTCGGGAGCCGCCCGCCGCATCGCTGTTTGCGCTCATGTAGAGCAGTTTGTCGAAGCCGGTCATCTTCTGCTCGATGATCTGGGTGACGCTGTTCTCCACGGTCTCGGCCGACGCCCCGGGGTAGCTTGCGTAAATGGCGATGGTCGGCGGGGCGATGGGGGGGTACTGCGAGATGGGCAGGTTGTAGATGGCCAGGCCGCCCGCCGCCATGATGATGATGGCGATGACCCACGCGAAAACGGGGCGGTCCAGGAAGAATTTAGACAGCATCGCGCCCCTCCGTCAGTTCGCTTTGGCGGCCGGCGGGGTCGCCTTTGCTTGCTCTTCGCTCTTCTTGTCGGGCTTGACTTCAAAGGGGACGGCCTTCACGGAGACGCCGGGCCTCACCTTCTGCGCACCCTCGACGATCACACGCTCGCCGGCCGCCAGTCCCTCCGTTACGAGCCAGGCATTGCCGATCGCGCGGTCGAGCGTTAGCAACCGCTGCTGGACCTTGTTCTCGCCATCCACGATCAGCGTGAGGGGATTGCCCTTCGGATCGCGCGTCACGGCCTGCTGGGGTATGAGGATGGCAGCCTTCCGAATGCCTTCCTGCAGGACTGCCCGGACAAACATGCCCGGCAGCAGGACACCTTTCGGATTGGGGAAGACGGCCCGCAGGATGACCGACCCGGTCGTCGCATCGACGGTCACATCGCGGAACTGCAGGGTTCCGCTCAGGGGGTACGTCGCTCCGTCCTCCAGGATGAGCTGGACCTTGTTCTGGCTTTCCCCGTTCCTCTGCAGACGGCCCTCCTCGATGCTGCGCCTCAGTCGCATCATTTCCGTCGTCGACTGGGGAACATCGACATACATGGGATCCAGCCGCTGGATGGTGGCGAGGGACATGGGCTGGTGCGCCGACACCAGGGCGCCCTCCGTGACGCTGGACCTTCCGATCCGGCCCGCGATGGGCGCCGTGACGGTGGTGTATCTGAGATTGATCCGGGCCGTCTCGACCGCGGTTTTCCAGTACTGGACGTCCGCTTCGGCCTGCTTCAGCGCGGCCGACACATCGTCGTAGTCCTGTCGGCTCACCGCATTGTCGGCCAGGAGCTCCCTGATGCGTTCGGCCTTCAGGCGAATCGCCGGCAGATTGGCCTCGGACCGGCTGAGCGCCGCCTTGGCGTTTTCGAGCGCCGTCTGATAGGTGGCGGGATCGATCTGGTAGAGCGCCTGTCCCGCCTTGACGTCGGAGCCTTCCGTGAACAGGCGCTTCTGAACGATGCCGCCCACCTGCGGGCGCACTTCCGCAATCTGGTTGGCCGACGTCCGCCCGGACAGTTCCGTTGTGGTGACCAGGGGCTGAGGCTGGATTGTCGCAACGGCGACTTCAGGAGTCATGCCTTGCGCGGCATCTCCTTTCGCCTTCTGTTGCCCGCAGCCACTCAGGATCAGGAAACCGGCGAGAAGCGCGGCGGCAATGTTTTTTAACCTGTCATCAATCTGCATGGGATACCTCTGCAAGGATTAAATGATTCTGTTCATACACGCATGTATTCATCTTCATGTTTCCGTTGCGCCGGACGGTTTCCGAGTCCGAATGCTGTCCCAGCAGGCCTCGATAACCTGCCGGATCGTTTCTTCGTCCAAGCTGATGAAGCCGAGGATGTGGTCCCGGATCAGGTCCCGAAGCGGTCCCATGGTGAGGGCAAACAGCACCGGAAGGGCAAAACCTTTCAGGACCTTCCGTTCGATTCCTTCCAGGAAGAGATTGCCGAAGATATTCGGTTTCTTCGATCGATTTAAGAGAATATCCTGGCGCAGGGCCGTCCCGTAAGGGGAATTGTGGTACTGCTCCAGGTAGCGGAAATGGAGCGGACAGTCGATGAAATGCCGGAATAGCTTCGTGGTCAGATGAACAAACCGTTCCCGAATGGGCTTGCCGACGGGATATCCGTCCTGGATGACTGAAATGATCTTCTTTTCCACCTCCTTGTACAGTTCCGTGATGAGTTCGTTCCTGCTGTCGAAGTAGCGGTAAATCGTTCCGGTGGCGACGCCCGCTTTTGC
>CAYWTL010000050.1:0-18432 GCA_964460245.1 uncultured Syntrophaceae bacterium
ATTTACATGGTAGTCCCACGGAGAGTTGAACTCCGGTTTCCGGCGTGAGAGGCCAGCGTCCTAACCACTAGACGATGGGACCATGGCTGGGGGACAAGGATTCGAACCTCGGTAACAAGATCCAGAATCTTGCGTCCTACCGCTAGACGATCCCCCAAGCGATCAGTCTTGAAAAAAGAGGAAATTGTCTAGTTGACAATCCTGAAAAAGTCAAGTCCAAAATCAAATTCACGTGCGGGTTGATATATATTCGACCGCCTGGCGGATGCGGTGGACGACGCGCTCCTTGCCCAGCGTGATCATCACCTCGTCGATCCCCGGGCTCACCGTTTTGCCGGTCAGGGCGATCCGCAGGGGCTGGGCGATAACCTTGAGCTTGATCCCCCGCTCTTCGGCATAGGCGCGCAGAAAGTGCTCCATGCCGACCTTTGTGAAGTCATCCAGAGCGGGAACCTTGTCCGCGATTGCCGCGAGGTGGTCTTTGACATCGGCGAGAAGAAATTTTCTGGCCGCTTCCTGGTCGTAGGAAACCGGTTCCTCGAAATAAAAGCGACTGTTTTCAGCCAGTTCCACCAGGGTCTTGGACCGGGTCTTGAGGTTTGCGGCCACGTTGCTGTTGAACGCGTCGTCGCCGGCGGCGATGCCGATCCTTTTCCAGAACGGCTTTGTCCTTTGTGCCAGACGGCTGTCGGGGCATTCCTTGATGTAATGCTGGTTCAGCCAGATCAGCTTTTCCGGGTTGAAGACGGCGGGCGATTTTCCCACGGTGTCGAGGGTGAAGAGCCGGACCAGCTCGTCCATGGAGAAGATTTCCTGGTCTCCGTGCGACCAGCCGAGCCGGACTAGGTAGTTCACCAGGGCCTCGGGAAGGTAGCCCATCTCCTCGTAGGCCATGACGGATGTCGCCCCGTGGCGCTTGCTCAGGCGCGCCTTGTCCGCGCCCAGAATCATGGGGACATGGCCGAACCGGGGCGTCTCGTACCCGAGGGCCTCGTAAAGGAGGATCTGGCGGGGGGTGTTATTGACGTGGTCATCGCCGCGGATCACCTGGGTGATGCCCATTTCGGCATCATCGACGACGACGGCGAAATTATAGGTCGGGTATCCGTCCGCCCGTTCGAGCACCAGATCGTCCAGTTCCTCGTTCTGAAAGGAGATGGCGCCCTTGATCAGATCGTTGACGATCGTGGCCCCCATCTCAGGGCCGCGGAAGCGCACGACGGTGCCATTTCCCTTTCGAAGACCCCGGTCGCGGCAGGTGCCGTCATATTTCGGCTTTCTTCCTTCCGCAAGGGCCCTTTTTCGCTTGCTTTCCAGCTCCTCCGGCGTGCAGGTACAGTAATAGGCCTTCCCCTCGTCGATGAGCTTGTTCACCATTTGACGATGGATTTCAACCCGTTCGGCCTGAAAGTACGGCCCCTCGTCCCAGGTCAGGCCCAGCCAGGCCATGGCATCGAGGATCGCCCGGGTCGATTCTTCGGTGGAGCGGAGCTGATCGGTATCCTCAACCCTCAGGATGAATTTTCCGCCGTAATGCCTGGCATAGAGCCAGTTGAACAGGGCCGTCCTCGCGCCGCCGATGTGAAGATAACCTGTGGGCGACGGGGCAAAACGCGTCCTTACCTTTGATTTTTCCGTCATTTCACCTGCCTTGCGCCTGCGCTTTCGTTGATGCCCCTTATAGGTTGTGCCCAGGCCGTTTGTCAAGGTTCAAATCCCTCCCGCCGGTCCCCCTGGCCGCCATGTCCCCGCGAGGCGGAGCACGGCCGGATGTTCCGGATTGACTGTAAATTGTCCTTGACATCAGGAGTGATTTATAATTTACTCCAGTACTTTACATGAAGGTTCCGGAAAGGTGAAACCCCGTCCGCAGCCGACCGGGGAGGCGCCCTTTGAAGATCAATGTCGCGAACATCCCTGAAGAGGGTCTGAAGCTTCAGTTTTCCAAAGAGGGAGACTGGATCGAAGCGGTTTTTCCCGGCCGGGAGAAAGATGTCCTTCCCGCGGTCCGGCCGGCGGGCCGGATCGATGTCTCCGCGACCCTGCGGCGGGTTCATGAAACCGTTTTCTTTGAGGGGCAGATCGACGCGACCGTTGAGACGGATTGTTCCCGCTGCCTGGAGACTGCCTGTCTTCCCGTTCACGCCCGGTTCAGCTACACCCTGGTTCGAGACCGGGAAGGGCAGGCGGAAGAAACGGAACTGAGCGCGGAAGACCTTGATTTTGTTTATTACCAGGACGATCTGATCGATCCGGAGCCTCTGATTTACGAGCAGATCGTGCTGCAGATCCCCATGAAGGCGCTTTGCCGGGAGGACTGCCGGGGACTATGCCCCCGCTGCGGCGCCAATCTGAACCAGGCGGTCTGCGGGTGCCGTGAAGGTCCCGTGGACAGCAGGTTGGCGGTCTTGAAAAAGCTGAAATTTTGAAATAATATCGAAGTTCGTGGATTACGAAAAGGAAGGTTGAACGATGCCAAACCCCGTAAAAAGACATTCCCGGACAAGGCGGAACAAGCGGCGCTCCCATGACTTTCTGACGCCCGTTCTGGCTTCGGCGTGCCCCCAGTGCGGAGAGCCGAAACTGCCCCATCGCGCCTGTACCAAGTGCGGGACGTACAAGGGGCGCGAAATCATCCCCGTCGAAAAAATATCCTGAAGCCGGTCGCCAGGCTGGAGGGCCCTTCATGGCTAAACTGGCTTATGTCTTTCCGGGGCAGGGTGTCCAGCATGTGGGGATGGGTCGCGATCTTTACGAGGAATTCGAAACCGTCCGTCAGACCTTCGACGAGGCGAAGCGGATTCTGGGGAGCGATGTCGCGGCACTCTGTTTCGATGGCCCGCAGGCGGCGCTCGATCTGACGGTCCATACGCAGGTTGCCGTCCTGACGCTGGATATCGCCATCTACCGGGTCGTCAGGCAGAACATCGCGGCGGAGCCGGCCGTGATGGCCGGCCACAGCCTAGGAGAGTACGCCGCACTCTATGCCGCGGGCGCCGTTTCCCTGGCCGATCTGCTGCCACTTGTTCACGCCCGGGCGCAGTACCACCAGCGGGCGGTTGCCCCGGGAGACGGCGCCATGGCCGCCATCATCGGCCTTTCGGGCGAGGCGGTGGAGGATCTCTGCTGCCGGGCGCTGTCGGATAACGAGGTTGCCGGTCTGGCGATTTACAATGCGCCGAACCAGGTTGTCGTTTCCGGCCACCGGTCGGCCGTTGAGAGAGTCATGGCGGAATCGGAGCGCAGCGGCGCCCTGAAAGCGATGAAGCTGCCCATCAGCGTCCCCTGTCACTGCAGCCTTCTCGACGAAGCCGCCGCGTGGCTGAGGGCGGACCTGGACCGGATTGGGTTTGCGGCGTTTCGAACGCCGGTGATCCCAAACTGCGATCCCGGAGCCTTTTACAGCCTTGAAAATGTCCGCGACCTGTTGACGCGGCAGGTCACATCCTCCGTGCAGTGGCAGGGAACCATCGAGAAGATGGGCGAAATGGGCGTGGACACGGTGGTCGAAATCGGGCCCCGGCGGACGCTGCTGGGGCTGATCAAGCGCATCGATCGGAAGATGCGCCTGCTGAACGTCGAGGATTCGGCCTCTCTGAAAAAAACGGCTGCCTGCCTGAACGCCTGAATGGAAATCACGGCTTTCGGAACCGCGGCGATCAAAAGTAAAGAGTGATATCGAGCCAAAGGAGGTAATGCTTTCATGACGCTTGAAGAAAAGGTCATAACGATTATTATGGAGCAGTTGGATGTAACCAGAGAGGAGTGCAAGCCGGAAGCGTCGTTCATCGACGATCTGGGCGCCGATTCCCTGGACCTTGTCGAACTGATCATGGCGATGGAGGAAAACTTCGGTGTGGAAATTGCGGACAGCGAGCTGGAGAAGATCCGCACCATTCAGGATGCGATCGATTTCCTGAAGAGCAAGGGCATTCAGTAGAAAAGTCCGGTTGCAGGGGGGCAGTTTGAAAAGAAGGGTGGTCGTCACCGGGGTCGGAGCGCTGACGCCGCTGGGAAACTCGGTCGAGGAAACCTGGGAGGGCGTCTGCGGCGGCAGGTCCGGCATCGGCGGCATCACGCGATTCGACGCGTCGGGCTTCAGGACCCGGATTGCCGGGGAGCTGAAGAACTTCGATCCGCTGCCCTATCTGAACAAGAAGGAAGTGCGCCGGCTCGACGAGTTTCTCGTCTATGCCATCGCCTCCGCCGAGATGGCGATGGCCGACGCGATGCTGACCATCGATGCGGGTCTTGCCGGCCGGGCGGGCGTCATCATCGGCTCTGCGATCGGCGGACTGGGCACCCTGGAAAAAACGAAGGAGGTCCTGCTCAGCGCCGGACCGGATCGCGTATCCCCCTTCGCGATTCCAGCGACGCTGGCCAATCTCGCCCCGGGCCTCGTGTCGATCCGGTTTCAGGCCAGGGGGCCGATCAACTGTGCCGTGACCGCCTGCGCGGCCGGCACGAATGCCATCGGAGACGCCTTTCGCACGATCGCCCACGGCTATGCCGATGTGATGATCACGGGCGGGGTCGACGCCGCCGTATGTCCCCTCTGCGTGAGCGGTTTCAACGCCATGCGGGCCCTGTCCCTGCGAAACGAAGAACCGCAGCGGGCCAGCCGTCCCTTCGACCGGGAGCGGGACGGGTTCGTCGTCGGCGAGGGCAGCGGCATCCTCATTTTGGAGGAACTGTCCTTTGCCCTGAGCCGGGGGGCCAGGATCTACGGGGAGGTTGCCGGCTACGGGTCAACCAGCGACGCCTTTCACATGGCCGCGCCGCCGCCGGGTCACGAAGGCGCCGCCCGGTGCATGCAGGCCGCCCTTCGGGAGGCCGGCATGAACCCTGCGGAGATCGATTACATCAACGCCCACGGGACCTCCACCCCCCTGAACGATCAATATGAAGTGGAGGCCATCAAGACCGTCTTCGGCGAACACAGCGGAAAACTTGCGGTCAGCTCGACGAAATCCATGACCGGACACATGCTGGGGGCGGCCGGGGCCGTGGAGGCGATCTTTTGCCTGAAGGCCATTGAGGCGGGGATGCTTCCGCCAACGACGAACCTCGACCATCCCGATCCGGCCTGCGATCTTGACTTTGTCCCCCATCGCCCCAGAAAAAGGGACATCCGCACGGCCATGTCCAATACGTTCGGTTTCGGAGGCGTCAACGCGGCGCTGATCCTCAAGAGATGGAGTGAGTGAGCGATGTCGGGGGAGGGGATCGTCATCGGTGCGGACCATGCCGGTTTTCACCTCAAGGAGGCGATCAAGGCCCATTTGACGGGGCGCGGGTTGGCCGTGACGGATGTCGGCGCCGCGGATCCTGATCCGGTCGATTACCCGCTTTACGGAGCTGAGGCCGCGGCGAGAGTTTCCTCTGGCGAATTTGCCCGGTGCATCCTGATCTGCGGCTCCGGGATCGGGATGGCCATCGTGGCCAACAGGTTTCCCGGTGTCCGGGCGGCCGTTTGTCTGGACGAAGGGACAGCGCGCCTGGGCAGGCAGCATAACGACATCAATGTCCTCTGTCTGGCCGCGAGGATGACGGATCCGGCCCGGGCTGAAAGGATCGTCGAGGCCTGGCTGGAGACGGCATTCGAGGGAGGGCGCCACCTCCGCCGAATCGAACGAATCCGGGACATCGAAACAAGGATTTGCCGTCAGCAGCGTTGATCCGTCCGGCCAGGCCGGGTCGGGCAGGGGATTACCGAAGGCCTCGGCTGTTGATGAATATTTCATAAAGGAGAATCGCCATGTCCTTACTGAGCAAGGTCGATCCGGAAATCGCCCGGGCCATCCTGGATGAAACCCGCCGGCAGGCGGGCAAACTCGAATTGATCGCTTCGGAAAATTTCGTGAGCGAGGCCGTTCTCGAGGCACAGGGCAGCATCATGACCAACAAGTACGCGGAAGGCTATCCCGCGAAGCGCTACTACGGGGGATGCGAGTACGTCGACGTCGCTGAATCGCTGGCCATCGAACGGTGCAAGAAGCTCTTCGGCGCGGACCATGTCAACGTCCAGCCTCATTCCGGAACGCAGGCGAATATGGCGGTCTACTTCTCCGTGCTCGAACCGGGCGACACCATCCTCGGCATGAACCTGTCACACGGCGGGCATCTGTCGCATGGGAGCCCGGCGAACTTCTCCGGTCGTCTTTACAAGGTTGTCGCCTACGGCGTGGACCGGAAGACGGAGACCATCGACTTCAACGAAGTGGAGGACCAGGCCCGCAAACACAAACCGAAAGTCATCGTAGTGGGAGCGAGTGCATATCCGCGCACGATTGACTTTGCGGCCTTCCGGCAGATTGCCGACCGTATGGGGGCCGTCGTCATGGCCGATATCGCCCATATTGCGGGGCTTATCGCCGTGGGACTCCATCCGTCACCCGTTCCCATCTGCGAGTTCGTCACCTCGACGACCCACAAGACCCTGCGCGGGCCCCGGGGCGGTTTGGTGATGTGCAAGGAGGCGTTCGCCAAGGTGCTCAACAGCCGGGTGTTCCCGGGCATGCAGGGCGGACCGCTGATGCATGTCATTGCCGCCAAGGCCGTTGCTTTCCAGGAGGCCCTATCGGAAAGTTTCAAGGACTACCAGGCCCAGATCGTGAAAAATGCCAAGGCAATGGCCGAGGGACTGACCGGCGAGGGATTCCGGCTGGTCTCCGGCGGCACCGACAATCATCTCATGCTGGTCGACCTGACGGCGCAAGGGATCAGCGGTAAGGACGCCCAAGAGGCGCTGGATCGCGCCGGGATCACGGTCAACAAGAACGGTATTCCCTTCGACACCCGTGGGCCCATGATCACCAGTGGGATCCGCATCGGAACACCGGCTCTGACGACCCGGGGGATGAAGGAAGCGGACATGAAGATGATTGCCCGCCTCATCGCGGAGGTTCTGAGCCATATCCAGGATGAGGGCAGGATCCGGGCCGTCCGGGCAGAAGTCGCATCCCTCTGCGAGAAATTTCCGCTCTACGGCGAGCGGATCGCCCGGGCGTGACATTGACGGAGTTGACGGCGCTGGCGGGTGCTAAGGGTGAAAAAGACGGGATGAATGCGACGCGGCCCGGCTGGGACGAATACTTCATGGACATTGCCGCCCTTGTGGCGAGGCGCTCCACCTGTCTGAGGAGAAATGTCGGCGCCGTTTTGGTCCGCGAGCGCAGGATCTTGGCGACGGGTTACAACGGCGCCCCCTCCGGGCTTCGGCATTGCCTGGAGGCGGGATGCATGCGGGCGCAGATGAACATTCCCTCCGGAGAGCGCCATGAGCTTTGCCGGGGGCTTCATGCCGAGCAGAACGCCATCATCCAGGCGGCGCTTCACGGGGTCAGTGTGAAGGGATCGAGCCTCTACTGCACCAACCATCCCTGCATCATCTGTGCGAAGATGATCATCAATGCCGGGATTGTTCGGATTCATTTCCGGGAGGGCTACATGGATCGCATGGCCGAGGAAATGCTGAAGGAAGCGGGCATCGGAGTCTCCCCATCATGAAGTGTCCCTTCTGCGCAAACGGTGAAAACCGGGTGATCGACTCCCGGATCAGCAAGGACGGCAACGCGATCCGAAGGCGCAGGGAGTGCCTGGCCTGCGAGAAGCGCTTTACCACCTACGAGTTCGTGGAGGAAGTGCTGCCGGTGGTGGTGAAGAAGGACGGGCGCAGGGAGGTGTTCGACCGCAAGAAAATCCTGGCTGGGATCAAGAAGGCCTGCGAAAAGCGCCCCATCAGCACGGATGCCATCGAAACCCTGGTCGAAAACATCGAACAGGCCTGTCAGGAGTTTCAGGGCAAGGAGATCCCCTCATCCATGGTGGGCGAGAAGGTCATGAAGGAGCTGCAAAACCTGGACGGCGTCGCCTATGTCCGGTTTGCCTCGGTCTACCGGCAGTTCCGCGATGTCGGCGAGTTTCTGGAAGAGCTCAAGGATTTTCTGAGCACGAGCAACAAGGAAGAGGAAAAAGGCCACGGCCGGCCGCCGTCCAAACAGGGACAATAAGGTGTTTACCGGAATCATCGAGACCATGGGATCCGTCGGGCGCATCACCCGCAAGGGCGCCGATGCGCTGCTCGATATCGAGACGTCGATGAATCTTCAGGAGGTCCGCATCGGCGACAGCATTGCCGTCAGCGGGGCCTGTCTGACAGTGACCGCCAAGGGGGACCGTGGCTTCGCGGCGGACGTGTCGGCCGAAACGCTGGAACGGACGAACCTTCGCATGCTGAAAGCCGGAGACCGGGTGAACCTGGAAAAAGCCATGCGGCTCAACGACTTTCTCGGTGGGCATCTCGTCCTCGGCCACGTGGACGGGCTGGGAAGGATTCAGGAGATCACCCGGAAGGCGAATTCCCTGATCTTCGGGATCGAAGCGGATGAGAGACTCCTGCGGTACGTCGTGGAAAAAGGGTCGGTTGCGGTCGACGGGATCAGCCTGACCGTAAACCGCTGTGAAAAAAAAAGGTTTTATGTTAATCTGATTCCGCATACGGCTCGGATGACTACGCTGGGTTTTGCGAAAATCGGGAATTTTGCGAATATCGAAACCGACATCATCGGGAAGTACGTGGAGCGGTTCCTTCAGCCCCGCGGGGGGATGGACCGGGAATTCCTGGCCGAACACGGATTCTTGAAGTAAAGAAGGTGCAATATGGCTGTCAGTTCCATCAAAGAGGCGATCGTCGACATCAAGAGCGGGAAAATGGTCATCCTCGTTGACGATGAAGACCGGGAAAACGAGGGCGACCTTTGCATGGCGGCGGAGTACATCACGCCCGAGGCCATTAATTTCATGGCCCGTTACGGGCGGGGGCTGATCTGCCTGAGTCTGACCGAAGAGCATGCCGACAAGCTCCGCCTGTATCCCATGGTGAGGGAAAACCGGTCCCGGTTCGGTACGGCCTTCACGGTTTCCATCGAGGCCAAGCGGGGCGTCACGACGGGCATATCGGCCGCCGACCGGGCGACCACGATCCTCGCGGCCGTCGACGACGATGCCAGGGCGGACGACCTGGTCAGTCCGGGCCATGTCTTTCCGATTCGAGCCCGGAAGGGGGGCGTCCTGGTGAGAACCGGCCAGACGGAGGGGTCCGTGGACTTGGCGCGGCTGGCCGGCCTGAAGCCCGCCGGCGTCATCTGCGAAGTCATGAAGGACGACGGCACCATGGCCCGCATGCCGGACCTGGAAATTTTCGCCAGGGAGCACGGCCTGAAAATCGTCACGATCGCCGAGCTGATCGATTTCCGAATGCAGCATGAATCGCTGATCAAGAGGGCGGCCACGGCGAATCTGCCCACCCGATTCGGCGGCGCGTTCAAGATCATCGTCTACGAAAACGACGTGGACGACATGAAGCACATTGCCCTGCTCAAGGGTGAAATCGGGCCGGAGGACGAAGTGCTGGTTCGGGTTCACTCGGAATGCGCCACCGGCGACATCTTCGGCTCGGAGCGGTGCGACTGCGGCGATCAGCTTCACCGGGCCATGGAGATGGTCGACGCGGAAGGAAAGGGCGTCATCGTCTACATGCACCAGGAGGGGCGCGGGATCGGGCTGGTGAACAAGATCCGGGCCTACGAGCTTCAAGAGCGCGGGGTGGACACGGTGGACGCTAACATCGAGCTGGGGTTCAAGGCGGACCTGCGGGATTACGGAATCGGCGCGCAGATCCTGGCGGACCTGGGGGTCCGGAAGATGCGCCTGATGACCAACAATCCCAAGAAGATCGTGGGTCTGGAGGGCTACGGGATCGCCATCACCGAACGGGTTCCCATCGTCATTCAGCCCAACGACACCAACATCCGCTATCTGGAAACCAAGATGAAACGAATGGGCCACATGCTGGACCTGTGACGGTTCCGTGAGCAATCGGGCCGGAGCGGCGTCCGGATCGCCGTCTCAGACTGGATGGCCGGGCCGCGGCGCATTTCACATACGGGATTTCTCATGCAATCAAGGATCGGGAGACGAATCATGCCAAAACTGACGGAAGGAAAACTGGTTGCCAAAGGGATGAAGTTCGGCATCGCGGCCAGCCGCTTCAACGATTTCATCTGCGGCCGGCTCATCGACGGCGCCGTGGACGCCCTGACCCGGGCCGGCGCCGACGAAAAAGACATTCAGGTTTACAAGGTCCCGGGCGCCTTCGAGCTGCCGCTGGCCGCGAAAAAGCTCGCCAAAAGCGGCCGCTTCGACGCCGTGATCTGCCTCGGGGCCGTGATCCGCGGCGCGACGCCGCATTTCGAATACATCAGCTCGGAAGTTTCCAAGGGTATCGCCAATGTCGGGCTGGAGACGGAGGTGCCCGTCGCCTTCGGCGTGCTGACGACGGACACCATCGAGCAGGCCATTGAAAGGGCGGGGACGAAGGCCGGGAACAAGGGCTGGGATGCGGCCATGTCCTCGATCGAGATGGTCGACCTGCTGAAAAAAATCTGAAAGCGGCATAAGGAGTGCATGTACCACCGAAGGAAGGCAAGGGAAATTTCCTTGCAGGTTCTTTACGAGATCGATGTCTTGAAGATTGATCCCCGGGAGGCGATGGACCTTTTCTGGGACTCGTTTGCGGCCGCGGAAGAAGCCCTTGAGCCTTTCTGGGACTACTTTTGCAAGCAAAAGGACGCAAAAAAGCAGGTCGCCCGGATCTTCGGAGCGCCCCCGGACGCCAGGCCGTTCTCGACCCTGCTGGTGGAGGGAACGTGGCGGAACAGGGGTGAGATCGACAAGCTGATCAGCGGCTGCTCCGAGCACTGGTCTCTCTCACGCATGTCCAAGGTGGATCGCAGCATCCTTCGAATGGCGGTGTATGAGCTTCTGTACTGTGAAGACATCCCCCCCAAGGTGACGCTGAACGAGGCGATTGATCTCGGCAAGGCGTATGGTTCCGAAAACTCGGGTTCATTTATCAACGGTGTTCTGGATGCGCTTTACGTGAAACTGCGCGGGAAGCGGATCGAATGCCAGGGCGGTGAAAGGGAGGACGGATAACCGATGCAAGAAAAGTATGCCCCCCAGGCCATCGAAGAGAAATGGCAGCAATACTGGGACGAGAACAAGACGTTTCGAGTGACGGAAGACCCGCAGAAGAAAAAGTATTATCTCCTGGAGATGTTTCCCTACCCATCCGGAAAAATCCACATCGGCCATGTTCGAAATTACACCATCGGCGATGTCGTGGCCCGGTACAAAAGGATGAAGGGCTTCAACGTGCTTCACCCGATGGGCTGGGACGCCTTCGGCATGCCGGCGGAAAACGCGGCGATCGCTCATGGAACCCACCCGGCGACATGGACGAATGAGAACATTGCCTTCATGAAGAAACAGTTGAAACGGATGGGATTCAGCTACGACTGGGACCGGGAAATCTCGACCTGCGAACCGGAGTACTACCGATGGGAGCAGCTGTTTTTCCTGTGGATGTACGAGAAGGGGCTCGCTTACAAGAAGAGCTCGACGGTGAACTGGTGCGCCCAGTGCCAGACCGTTCTGGCCAACGAGCAGGTGGAGGCGGGCCTCTGCTGGCGGTGCGGCATGGAGGTCGGCGAAAAATACCTGGACCAGTGGTTCTTCAAGATCACCGCCTACGTGGATGAACTGCTGGACGGCTGCGACCGGCTGTCCGGATGGCCCGAGCGGGTCCTGACCATGCAGCGAAACTGGATCGGGAAAAGCCACGGATGCGAGATCGTTTTTCCCATGGCGGACGGCGGGGAACCGATCCGGGTATTCACCACCCGGCAGGACACCATTTACGGCTCGACCTTTATGCTCATCGCCGCCGAGCACCCGCTCGTCATGGAGCTGATGAAAGGAAAACCCCGGGAAGAACAGGTGCGAGCGTTCGTCGACAAGGTCAAGAAGCAGGACAGGACGATGCGAACGTCGGAATACTATGAGAAGGAAGGGATCTTCCTCGATGCGCATTGCCTGAATCCGGTGACCAACAAGAGAATGCCCATCTTTGCCGCGAATTTCGTGCTGGCCGACTACGGCACCGGCTGCGTCATGGCCGTGCCCACCCACGACCAGCGCGACTTCGAGTTCGCCCAGAAGTACAGCCTGCCCCTCATTGTGGTGATTCAGCCGCCGGACAGGACACTGAACACCCAGACCATGCAGGAAGCCTATGTTGAAGAGGGCATTCTGGTGAATTCCGGGCGCTTCAACGGCATGGAAAACATGAAGGCGCTGGACGCCATCGCGGAACACCTCGAATCGATCGGCCGGGGAAAGAGGACTATCCAATACCGCCTGCGGGACTGGGGAATCTCCCGGCAGCGGTACTGGGGGGCGCCCATTCCCATCGTGAGCTGCGAGAAGTGCGGGACCGTCCCCGTTCCCGAAGCGGAGCTTCCCGTCGTCCTGCCCCGGGATGTCGAGCTGACGGGCGAAGGCGGCTCTCCCCTGGCCCGCCACAAGGCCTTCGTGAACACCGCCTGTCCGAACTGCGGGGGTCCGGCCAGGCGGGAGACGGACACCATGGATACCTTCGTCGAATCCTCCTGGTACTTCGACCGCTTCTGTTGCGCACGCTTCGATCAGAAACCCGGTCTCGACCGGAAGAAGATCGATTACTGGATGCCCGTGGACCAATACATCGGCGGCATCGAGCATGCGATCCTCCACCTTCTCTATTCGAGATTCTACACGAAAGTACTGCGGGATTTCGGTGTGCTCGGCGTGGACGAGCCCTTCACGAATCTCCTCACCCAGGGCATGGTCTGCAAGGAAACCATGCGCTGCCCGGAACACGGATATCTCTTTCCGGACGAGGCGGCCGAAGGCCGCTGCAGGCGCTGCCAGACGGAGGTCGTGATCGGAAAGACGGAAAAAATGTCCAAGTCCATCAAGAATGTCGTCGATCCGGATTATCTGATCGACCGCTACGGCGCCGACACCGCCCGGATGTTCTGCCTGTTTGCCGCCCCCCCCGAGAAGGACCTGGAATGGAGCGACCAGGGCGTTGAGGGTTCCTTCCGCTTTCTCAACCGGACCTGGCGGATCATTGCCGATTACCTCGACGACATTCAGGGAGTGAAGGCCTACCGGAGCCGGCAGGAGGAGCTGGAAGGTGAACTGAAGAATCTCAGGCGAAAAACCCATCAGACCATTCGGAAGGTCACCGGCGATATCGAGGACCGTTTTCATTTCAACACCGCCATCAGCGCCGTCATGGAGCTGGTCAATGCGCTGTACCAGATCCGCCGACCCGATCGGGAGGATGAAAAAGCCCTTTCCGTGATCCGGGAAACCGTTGAATCCGTCATCCTGTTGCTTTCACCCATTGTGCCGCATCTGACGCAGGAGCTGTGGTTCATGCTGGGCAATGACGGGAATCTTGCGGACGTTTCCTGGCCGGTCTATGATCAGTCCGTGGCTTCAGAGGAGCAGACTACCATCGTCATTCAGGTCAACGGAAAGGTCCGAAGCCGAATGACTGTCCCCATCGACGAAGACGTTGACAAGATCAAGGCCCTGGCAAGGGCCGATGAAAAAATCGCGAGGATGATCGGCGGCAAGGAGATCCTGAAGGAGATCTATGTTCCACAGAAACTGGTCAACCTCGTCGTGAAAGGATGATCCATGGCTGAAAAAATTTCAAGGATTGCTTTTATGCTGGGCTTCCTGCTGATGGCCGCTGCCTGCGGTTACAGTTTCAAAGCCGGCGGGGAGTATATCGACAAGGGCATTCAAACGGTCTTTGTCGATGTGTTCGTCAATAAAACCAGCGAGGCCAACGTCGAAAACACCTTCCGGGCGGCATTCATCGATCAGTTCATTCAGGGCAAGCGGTTCCGGATCGTGGAGAGCCCGGACCGGGCGGATGCCATTTTCCGGGGAAGCATCGACAACCTGACCACGGGGACGCTGTCTTACCGGACCACCAACTTGGCCGCGGAGGAACGCTATACCGTCACCCTAACCCTGAGTTTTGACGAGCGTCTCGGCAACAAGGTCATCTGGTCCTATCCGAACCTGTCATCCGTGCAGGATTATACGGTGAGCAATTCTACGGCGGAAACCCAGAGCAGCAGAAACGCCGCCCTCACCAAATTGGCCGGTGACACGGCGGAGCGGGCCTATCGTCTGATGATGTCCGGTTTTTAGGATTGTATCGGTTAGAAAAATCAGGATTGTAAAAGACGCTCCCCCGCTTCAGACCTTCAGGGAATTCGCCTTTCTGGTCAATCGGGATATCTTGCGGGAAGCCGTTTTCTTGTGAAAGACGCCCTTCGCCGCCGCTTTGGTCAGCAGGGGGATCGCATTCAGCAACGCAGCTTTCGACTGTTCCGTGTCCTTGGATTCCAGCGCCCGGGTGACGGATTTGATCCCCGAGCGAACACTCGATTTGATCGACATGTTGCGCAGACGGCGCTTCTCGTTCTGCTTGCTCCTCTTGATCGCGGACTGATGTGTGGCCAAAAGATATCCTCCTGTGTCATTACTACAAGCTATCTTGCTTACTTATATGAGTTTTCCGATCCTGTCAAGCCTAAATTGCTCAAATTTTCCTTCTTTTCCGAACGCATTCCCCGTTTTGTCTGACCGGCGGCAGCAGCCCGCGCTCGGCGCTAATCGAAGCGAAAGACGCCGGGCGGAGAGAGCCCATCCTTGACTTTGGCGGGCTGATTCCCTATCCTGGAGAAAATTCCGGAAATTCAATCTCGTTCGGACGGAAAAGCATGAAATCCCGAGCAGGCGTGAAAATCGTGGAAGTCGGGCCGCGGGACGGCCTTCAGAACCTCGACATCCAGGTTCCCGCGGACGACAAGGTGCGGCTGATCGAACGCCTCGCGGCAAGCGGTCTGGGGGAAATCCAGATCGGCGCCTTCGTCCACCCTGTCGCCATTCCCCAGTTCCGGGACATGCGGGAGGTCGCGGCCAGCGTCCGGGACCTTTCCGGCGTCACCCTGACGGCTCTCGTACCGAACCTCCGAGGTGCGGAGGCCGCCTTTGAAAGCGGCATTCGCAAGCTCATTTTCTTCTTTTCGATCAGCCGGACGCACAATCTGAAAAATGTCCAGCAGACGACCGAGGCCTCCCTACAAGCCCTCGCGGCGATCATGGATGTCTTTTCGGTCCGACCGGATGTCTCCGTGTGTGTTGCTCTGGCCACCGTTTTCGGCTGCCCGTTCGAAGGATTCTTTTCGACTGATTTCGTCCTTCGGCATGTGGCGGCGGTCGCAGATCGGGGTACCCGGGAGGTGACCCTTTGCGATACCGTCGGATTCGGCAATCCGGCACAGGTCGAGGAGATTACCTGCGCCTGCATGGCGGCGTTTCCAGACCTGACGTTCGGGGTGCACCTGCATGACACGCGGGGACTGGGACTCGCAAACGCCCTGAAAGCTTATGAAACGGGGATCCGGGTCTTTGACGCCGCCGTCGGCGGTTTGGGGGGCTGCCCCTTCGCGCCGGGAGCCTCAGGAAACATCGCGACGGAAGATCTTGTCTTCATGTTCGAACAGATGGGAATCGAGACGGGCGTCCATCTTGAGGAACTGATCAGGACGGCGCATCTTCTGCAGGGTATGCTCCCCGGCATACCGCTGACCGGTGCCGTGTTTCACGCCGGACTGCCCGGGCGGGTGGACGGAACGCATTCCCGTTGTGCGGGAGCCGGCCTTGAAATCAATACACAAAAGGGAGGATAAAGGATGCTGGAAAGAGAAAAGACGGTCCTGATCGTCGTCGACATTCAGGGCAATCTAGCCGAGGCCATGTGCGAAAAGGAGTTCCTTTATGAAAACGCCGAAAAGATCATCCGCGGCGTGCAGCTCCTCGGCATCCCGATTCTCGTAACGGAGCAGATCAAACTGGGGCCGACGATCCCCGCGCTGTCGCGCTTCCTACCGGGCGTCAATCCCATTGTGAAGGACAGCTTCAGCTGTTGCGGAGACGAGCGGTTCATGGTGGAACTGAAGGCCCTGAACCGAAGGCAGATCCTGATGACGGGGATCGAGGCGCATGTCTGCGCCTACCAGACGTCCATGGATCTGCTCGCGAAAGGCTATGAGGTGCACCTGGTGGCGGATGCCGTTTCCTCTCGAACCGCTCGGAACCGGGAGATCGGGATTCAAAAGCTGATTGCCTCGGGCGCTGCGCTCACCAGCACGGAGATGGCGCTTTTCGAACTGCTGAAAACCGCGGCGGATCCGCGGGCAAAAGACCTCTTCAAGATGATCAAGTAGCAGCGCCGGGATCCCAGCTGGCCCGCCGCCGGCGGCAAAGCCGGATGCGGGCTTTTGTCTCACCGGAAAAGCGGACCCATTTCAATCGGCTTTCACGGAGTTTCGCATGGAGCGGCAACTTCAATGATCCTGCTGGGCGACATCCTTGTCATCGTCGCATTGTCCGTCGCTGTCCTCTATATCTGCTTCCGCCTGCGGATCCCCATCATCGTGGGGTTTCTGCTCACCGGGATGGTTGCAGGCCCGCACGGGCTGGGGCTGGTCAGGGATATCGTCTCCGTCAAGATCCTGGCCGAAGTCGGTGTGGTGCTGCTGCTTTTCACGATCGGGCTGGAATTCTCGTTCCGAAACCTGCTTCAGATCCGGAGGTCCGCCCTTCTGGGCGGCGCTCTCCAGGTGTCGCTCACGGCGCTGGCCGCGTTTGCCGTTTCCAGGGCGTGTGAGCAGACGGTCGGCGTGTCGGTCCTGGTCGGCTTTCTGGTTTCCCTGAGCAGCACCGCCATTGTCATGAAATTTCTCCAGGACCGGGCCGAGGTGGAAACTCCGCACGGCAGCGCCGCCCTGGGCATGCTCATTTTTCAGGACATCATGGTCGTTCCCATGATGCTGTTCATTCCCCTCTTGGCGGGACAGGCAGGAGGCGGGTCGGATGCCGTACTGGTCTTCATCGCGAAAGCCGCCGCCATCATCGCACTGGTCTTCTCCGGCGCGAAATGGATTGTCCCGCGCGTCTTCTACGGCATCGCCCGCACCCGAAGCCGGGAGCTCTTCCTGCTCGGTGTCATCGCCGTCTGCATGGCTGTTGCCTGGCTGACCCACCTGGCGGGGCTGTCCCTGGCGCTGGGCGCCTTTCTGGCGGGACTCATCCTGTCCGAATCCGAGTACAGCCAGCAGGCGCTGGGCAACATCCTGCCCTTCCGGGACGTTTTCACCAGTTTCTTCTTCGTTTCCATCGGGATGCTGCTCGACATCGGTTTCTTCTTCAGAAGCCCGCTCTCCCTTTCGGGCCTGGCCCTGGGCGTGCTGGCGTTCAAATCTTTCATCGCGGGCTGGGTGACGCTCCTCCTGGGGATGCCGCTGCGGAGCGCGATCCTTGTCGGCGTTTCCCTCAGCCAGGTCGGCGAATTTTCGTTCATCCTCGCGGAGGATGCCATGCGGTACGGCTTGCTGTCCGGCGACATGAATCAGGGATTCCTGGCGGTCTCCGTTTTGACCATGATGGCGACGCCGTTCGCCCTCGCCGCGGCTCCCCGCATTGCCGCGCGGGCACTCAAACTGCCTCTGCCTAGGAAAATCAAGCAGGGCTCCTATCCGGCGCCGCGCAGCCTGAAGCGGCATGAAAAGGACCATCTGATCGTGGTGGGGTTCGGCCTGAACGGGCGGAACCTCGCCCGCGCCGCCCGATTCAGCGGGATTCCCTATGTCGTCATCGAAATGAACCCGACCGTTGTGAAGGAAGAGCGGGCCAAGGGCGAACCGATCTATTACGGAGACGCAACGCAGGAGGCGATACTGCAGCATGCGAACATCCGTGCGGCCAGGGCGGTGGTTATCGTCATCAACGATCCCGCCGCAACCCGCAGGGTCACGGAAGCCGTCCGGCGTCTGAATCCGAAGGTCTATCTGGTGGTCCGGACGCGCTTCCTCCAGGAAATGGCTCCACTGTCCGAACTGGGCGCGAATGAAGTGATCCCGGAGGAGTTTGAAACATCGGTGGAGATTTTCAGCCGGGTCCTGGCGAAATACCTCATGCCGAAGGAGGAGATCGAAAAATTCGCGGCGGAAATCCGGGCCGAGCGGTACGAGATGCTGCGAAGCCTTCCCCGGGAAGCCACGTCCTGCCTCGACCTTGAAATGTGCCTGCCGGACGTGGAGATCAAGCCCTTCCGCATTGCTGCGGGCTCCCCTTTCATCGGGAGGACGCTGGCCCAGACCGAAATGAGAAAAAGGACGGGGGTCTCTCTTCTGTCGCTTCGGCGGAAAAACCGTGTCATCTCCAATCCCCCCGCTGACACGATCTTCGAGGCCGGGGACATCCTCTTTGTCGTGGGAGAGGCCGACAAAGTCGCCGGGGTGGTCCGCCTCTTCAATGGAGGAAAGGGAACGCCCTGACACGGTTCAAAAAAAAAGGGGGGAGCCGGCCTTTTTGGGCCGGCCCCCCCTTGGGGTTGTTTAGGCGCTGCCGCGGAATGACGGATTCAGCGGATCGCCGGTGGATGGATCAGGCAGT
>CAYWTL010000051.1:0-18387 GCA_964460245.1 uncultured Syntrophaceae bacterium
GGTGCTGTTTCCCTCGGCCACGGTCGTATCTGCGGCTGCCAGCGTGACTGACCCGCCGCCGGCCTCGATAACGCCTTGCTCCGTGTTGTCGCCGCAGCCGCCGAGCAGGAACAGACCAAACAACAGTATGATCAGGACACCCAGGGATTTTTTTCTGTTCATCATCCTCTCCTTGCTTCGTGGAATCGTCACACAGTCGCCCGGTTGACGAAGTCCTGCGCCGGACGCCGATCCGTTTCTTCTGTTTATAGTGCCGCCGTGTTGATGATCTTCGGCGTCACGAAAATCAAAAGCTCTCTCTTCGTCCGGTCGATATCCTCCGTTTTGAACAGCCAGCCCAGTACGGGGATCTTGTAAAACCAAGGCACGCCGGTCATGCCTTTCGACTCTTCCGTTTTCATGACGCCGCCGATCACGATCGTGTCGCCGTCACGGATCACCACCTTGGACTTCAGGTTGTTGGTCCAGATCGGCATGTTTCCGGTCGACGGCTCCTTCTCCGCCTTGTTGGCGCGGTTGTTCAGGGCGTTGATCGTCATGGATACCCGCCCGTCTTCGGTGATTTTCGGGATGACTTTGAGTTCCAGTTCCGCGGGCTTGTAGGTCACTGTTGCCGGTTGGGTGGCCGTTGCCGGCGTGATCACCGGAATCTCCTCGCCCTGCTTGATTATGGCCTCCTCGCCCTCCATGATGACCACGTGGGGTGTGGAGATTAACCGCACGTCCTGCGTTTGTTCCGAGGCCGCGATCTGGGCCGTCAGGATTGCATTGGACGCCCCGACGACAATCCCGAGCGTGGGTGCGGCAATTGTGGTTGGAAGATTCGTCGCCAGCCCGGTGCTCGTGATGCCCATTCCGTCCGCGACCGGCACCAGGGTTCCAAGGGTTGTAGCGCCGGCAGTGCTCGGATTGGTCCCTGCCATCATGCCGTATGGGTAAGCGCTCTGGCCGATCCGTGCAAAATTCGCGTAGGCGCCTCCCCACTGCACACCCAGTTTGCGGACAAAGCCCGTATTGGCTTCTAGAATCTTTGCTTCGATGGAGATCTGCTTCAATTGTCCCAGGTCCACCTTCCTCTGCTGTTCCTTCTTTTCCAGTTCCTCCGCTTTTTTCTGCAGATCGCTCAGCTTGTTTTTCGTGATGACCCGGATGATGTTGGCGCCTTCCTGGATCCGCGTCATGTCGCTGACGGCCAGGACGGTGTCCAGCGCCTGTTCCCAAGGGATCTTGTTCAAGCTCACGGTGAGGTTGCCCTTGACGTCGTCACCGTAAACGATATTGACCCCCGCCACATCGGCAAGCGTCTTCAGGACGCCTTTGATGGGTGCATCCTGAAATTCGAAAGAGATGGGCTGGGTGAGATATGCGGGCTTTCCCTTCAAGGATTTTTCCTTGCCTGTGCTTTGCGGAGCGGCCGGCGGTGCACCGGCTTTTCGGCCGGCGACGACCGCCGGTTTTGCGAACGGCTCCCTGGCTGCTGCAGCCCGGCCGGCGGTGGCGGCCTTGACGGGCAGCGATGCCACGTTGAAGTCGATGATGATGTTGGGACCTTCCTGACCGATGCGATAGGGCACCGCCTTGTTCAGTTCGATCCGGATTGCCGCCTGCTGGCGGCCTGCCTGCGTTTTTTGCGCGGGCACGACCCGGACGAGGTTGTCCAGCTCCCCCTCTCCGAGCGGGCGCTGAAGCTTCTTCGGCACGGTGAAGTCGTCGATCTTGATCAGGACGGCGTTGTCGGGCTGGTCTTCGGCGAGCGCCCCCGACAACCTGGACAGCATCAGGATCACCCGTTCCCTCCCCTTGAGTCGCTCAAAAGCGATATTTTCGAGAAATCCCGGCTGGTTTTGCTGAATTCCCGATGCGGTCGCCGCAGCTCTGTCCGCAGGCGCGCCGTGAACCATTCCCGCGCTGACCAGAAGCATGGCAAGAGCCGTCAAGATAACAATCCTTTTCCGTGGCCGGTTCCTTTTCATGGTTTTCCCTCGTCCTGGCGTAGCTTGATGATGATTTTTCTTTGCCTTATCTTTCCTTCGTCCGTTCTGATTTTCTCATCGACGACGATGCGGTCGGAAAGGATCTGGGAGACCCGTCCGTCATTCATGCCGATGTAGGCGCCCGGCAGCAGGGAATAGAATTTCCCCGCGCTGTCCACCATCACCGCCCGCCGGCCTTTGCCGGCGCCGACGACGCCGACGAGCCGGAATTGTTCGACCGCCTGTCTGCGCAACGGGTTTAGGGACAGTTCGACGGTTTTCTTTTTTGCCAGTTCCGTTTCGATGAACGGCTTGAACGGGTCGCTCTTTCCCGTTGGATCGTAGTAATAGCTCTTCTCGGCTTTCACCGCGGGCGGCGCCGAGATGGTGACCAGGGGCGCGGGTGAGGACGGCGCCGCGGGCGGATTTGCGACAGGCGCTGTTGCCGGTGGCGTTGTGGATGGCGCGGCGGCCTGAGGCGGCGGCGCCGCGGCGGGTTTGGCGGCCTCGAGCGCGGGCGCTTTGTTGGCCGCCGGTGCATCCGCTCCCATCGCTTCCCTTGCCGGCCCGGGCGCGAGGAACGCTGCCCACAGCAGGCCCGCACCCAGGAACAGAGGGCCGATCTTTGCGCGTATGATGCCTTGCTCTTTTTTCATCGCTGCTTGTCGACAAACATGTAGGTTTTGATCACGCAGTCCGTCTTGATGATCCGGCCGCTGCCCTTGACGTCCTTACCCTCTCCCATCGTGATGTTCTCGATGTTGATGATCCGGGGGAGCGTCACCACCTTGGAAAAAAAGGCCAGGGTGTTGTGGAACTGCCCGTTGAGCGATACCGTGATGGGGACCTCCTCGTAAAACTTTTCGGGTTCCGGCGTCTTCGACTTTGCGGACGCCTGCGCGGGCGGCGCGCTTCCCGCCGCGGCTTTTTGTTCCGCGCGCTGGTCGGAGGGCTTGAGGTTGTCCTTGACGGTCGGAGCCTTGACCTCGGCCGGCGGTTCGGGGGGTTTGGGCTGGAAGAGAAGAAAATCCATGCCCGTCGCCTTTCCCAAGGAGGCGACCTGCTGGAAGAGCGGTTGGATTTCGCGCTTGTCCGGCAACTTTGTCAGCGCAGCTTGATAAGCCTCCTTGAGGTCTGCCACCTCCTTCAGGAATCGGGTCTTCTGCTGGGCGACCCGCTCCTTTTCCCCGACTTCCTGCTGCAGACCCGCCAGCTTTGTCTGCAGCGCCTGCCGCTCCTTCATTGCGCCCTGAAGGTAGAAGAAGTAGTAGAAATACCCGACCACTCCGAAGGCCACCAGAACGAGCAACGCCATTATCCGGGGCGGCAGATTTTTCAGATCCAGCGATACAGCCATGGCTCAGGACCTCTTTTTCACGCAGGAAAGGGTGAACTGCTGCAGCTTCAAACCGGAAATGTCCACCTGTTTCGAGGAAACCAGTTCCACCGACTGAATGTGCTTCGACGTTTCCAGGCTTTTCATGAAGACGGCCACGGCGATATTGTCCCGCCCGATGCCCTCGATGTTCAGGTTCGTGCCGGTTTCCGAAAATTTGCTGAGCCAGACGTCTTTGGGGGGGGTGATCTGGTTGATTTCATCCAGCATTCGAACGGGATAGAGGCGGTCTTCATCCAGACGCTTGATGACGCCCAGCTTCTTCTCCAGGGTGTTCTTCTCGACTTTGATCGTGTCGATTTCACCGATGACTTTTTTCAACTCTGCCAGGCGGGCCTCCTTGGCTTTCACATCTTTTTGCAGGCTGCTGATGCTCTGACTGAAGAAAATGTGGACGGCGGCGATGAGAAGGAGAAAGATCAATGAACTCATCAGGACAAGCACGGCCTGGCGGGCCATAGTCGCCTTTTTTTCCTTTTCCTTGTAGGGGAGAAGATTGATCTTGATCATTTATCACCTATCCTGCGCAGAGCAAGGCCGACAGCGACAGCTGCCGTGGGACCGATGACCCGGATCTCCTCCTGTGCGAACCTTTTCCGATCGTAATCGATTTTCCGGAATGGATCGATCACCTCCGTGCCGATGCCGAGTATCTCGGCCAGCGCCTCGGAAAGTCCGGGCAGGTTGGCCGAACCGCCGGACAGAAGTGCCTGTCGGATGCTTTCACCTCCGTAGATGGACCGGAAGTAGTCGATGGATCTGACAATCTCCGCGCGGATCGGATCGGCATAGGCGATCAGGTTCTCACGGAAGGTCTTCCGGGTCAGGTCGTCTCCTTCCGGACCTTCGATCTTCATTCTTTCCGCCGCCTCGAAAGGCATGCCGTGTTTTGCCTGTATTGCCTCCGTCAGGGAATCGCCGGCCAGCGCAAAATCCCTCGTGAAAAGAGAAGCGCTGCCCTTCATGACATTGATGTTCGTGGTGCTTGCCCCGATGTTGATCATGGCGACGACGTGATCTTCGTCAAAATCATAATTCGCCTCGTACATGGTTTCCAGGGCAAACGTATCCACGTCCATGATGTAGGGTGCCAGGCCGGCGCTCTCGA
Organism: uncultured Syntrophaceae bacterium; assembly: GCA_964460245.1. Classification (GTDB taxonomy): domain Bacteria; phylum Desulfobacterota; class Syntrophia; order Syntrophales; family Fen-1087; genus JAXDBM01. The sequence goes on from CAYWTL010000051.1 coordinate 4,478, forward strand.
TGGCGTCGGTGAACCCCTCGACCACCTCTTTTTTTGCGGCGACGAGGATGACTTCCATCTGATTCGGATTGAATTCGTTGGGTCCCAGGACCTGGAAATCGAAATTGACGTCGTCCATGTTGTCAAAGGGGAGGTATTTGCTTGCCTCGTCGCGGATCAGGTCCCTCAGTTCCGCGTCCTCCATGGAGGGCAGGGTGACTTTTTTGACAATGGCTGCGTTTCCCGACAGAGAGGTGACGATGCCCCTGCGATTCAGGCCTGAATCCCTGAACAGGATCTTGATTTTGTCCGAGAGCGCTTCCGGTTTGATCAGAACGCCGTCTTCGATGACGCCTTTTTCCAGTGGGATTTGGGAAAAATGACTGAGCAGATATCCGTCTCGGGTTTCCTGGATTTCGGCCACCTTCAGGGAACTGGATCCGATATCCAGGCCGACAAGCTGTTTCTTCCGCGAGAAGAGGTCTTTCAGAGAGAGCGAAGCCAATGCCCCGCCGAACTTCGCAGGTGTCCCGAGGCCTGAAAACATTTCCTTCATTGCGGACATAGAATCACCGTCATTTAAAGGAGAACGTCTAACGCGGGCGCAGGCTATGGGGAAAGCCGATAGACCAGATCTCCCTTCCTGACCATGCCCAGCTCGTTTCGAGCGACCATTTCAATGTAGGGCAATTCGCTTCTCAGAAGCAATATCGTTTTCTTGAGCTCTCTGTTTTCCCGGGTGATTTCCCGGTTGTTTTTTTTCAGGGCGGCCAGTTTTTCCCTCATCATGAAGTTGTCGACAATCCCGCGGTTGCCGAAGGCGATGAGGAACCCCATGACAAGCACGAATATGGCCAAATAGCGACCTATCTTCATTTCAGGACGGCACCCTGATCAGGGGATGTAAAAAAAAGCAGACAGGACACGGCATGACGGATTGCTGCCGTCCCCAAAGTGAATGCCATATACCCCTCCAACCCCTCCTATGTACAAACCCTATACTTCAAGCCACATGTTTTGACAACACAAAAAATAAAAAATTTTTTCAAACATGCACGGATGGGAGAAGCATCTGGGCCTCGCCGAGCATGAAATCCCCTCGCTCGATCCACTCCTTCAGGATATTGGCGATTTCTCTGGCCTTGAAGTAGCTGGAAAGCGGTGCGGTGGCCACTTTCTTTCCGTTCAGGACAATCGTTCCGCTGCGCAGCTCTTTATACGTGACCTGCCCCAGGCTTTTCGGCGATCCCTTCGGGTAGTCCATGCTGTAGTCGTAGATCTGCGTTACGATCTCTTCGTCTTTTACCGACGTGTAGCGGGCCATGTCTTCGTGGATGATCGGGATGGGGATGCCGATTCCCACATAGAGCGAGACCCCGTAACCCAGCATGCTCGCGCCGACCAGCCATTCCGGGCTCATCTCCTTCAAATTCCCGATGGTCGCGATGGTTCCCGCGCCCTCGCGAGGGGTTCCGCCCCGGCTTCTGGGAACGTTCGGATTGTGCTGGGTGCCCGGCCAGGCGACAAAGCCCTGCGCACCCCCCAGAAAGATCCGGGTTCCCAAACCGATGGTCTTGTAGAATGGATCGTTGAACAGCGGGCTCAACTGCCCCGCTGTGGAATAGTTTGCATTGGCCATGCGAGGCCGGAGCATCCCCATGTAGGTGTAAATGGTCTTGTCGGACATGTTCACGGCGCAGTTGTAATTCTGATAGGCGTTCCGGGGGTTGAAGAGAATCGCGTCGCGCAGGTCGTGGATGGTGATGTTTTTTTCGTGCCGGCGCGCCGGGTAGCAGTCCGTGCCGTATCCCTCCAGGCGAAGCCGGATAACGTTGCCGGCGACAAGGTCCTGAATGACGTGGCCGCCCCCATAGTTGAACTCACCCGGATAGACGCTGTTCAGGGGATCCCCCTCCACCACTTCGGTCGCCCCGATGTAGCAGTCCACGGCGGCAAGCCCGCCGTAGGCCAGCACATCGTTCAGCCAGACGCGTGAGGCTCGGATCCGCGGGGCCGTGTGTTGCACGTTCAAAAAAGCACCCGATGAGCACATCGGCGCAAAGGTTCCCGTCGTCACCACATCGACATGACGCGCCGCATCGACATCCCCGCGCCGTTCCACGATGTCGATCATCTCCTCGGCCGTGACGACGACCGCCTTGCCCTGTCTGATTTTTTCGTTGATCTCGCGAATCGTCTTGTTGACTTTGTGCTTTTTCATGGGATCCGAACCTCTCCACACCCGAAGATCGCGCTCAGCGCGTATGACCGAATCCGCCCGCCCCGCGGCCGGTCGCATCGAGTTGCCCGGACACGGCCCAGGTCGCACGGCACACCCGCTGGATCACCATCTGGGCGATCCGGTCGCCCCGCCTGACCCGGAAGGGTTTTTTGCCGTGATTGATCAACAGAATTCTGATTTCACCCCGGTAGTCCGCATCGATCGTGCCGGGCGCATTGACGAGCGTCACGCCGCTTCGCATGGCGATTCCGCTGCGGGGCCGTATCTGCGCCTCGTAGCCTTCCGGAAGGCCGATCGCGATTCCCGTGGGGATCATCCTCCGCTCTCCGGGAGGGATCTCCACTTCTTCATCGACCGCGGCATAGACATCCATCCCCGCTGCGCGCTCCGTCATGTACTGCGGGAGGGGCAAGTCCGCGTGCGCCGGAAGCCTGCGCACGCGGATGGTGATTTCCTCGATCATGAAATCGATTGTCCTCGGAATCCCGTCGCGACAGCGACGGCTTCACCCGTTCAGGACCGACAGAGCCAGTTCCTGTTCCGATATCCGTCCGATCGCGGCGAGGCCGATGAGGCTCGGATTGAAGATCTCGCCGGCGAGCGTCCGGATCTCCTCCGCGGAAACCGCATCAATTCCGGCAATCACCTCTTCCGTCGGGATGTCCTCGCTGAAAAAAATTTCATTCTTGGCCAGCCGCGTCATCCGGTTGTCGGTACTTTCCATGCTCAGCAGGAAATTCCCCTTGATGAGTTCCTGGGCGGAATGCAGCTCCCGGTCCGACAGGGGATCTCGGGCGAGCCGCATCAGTTCGTCCAGGATCACGCCCACAACTTCCCGGATGTGGGCCTCGCTCGTCCCCACGTAGATTCCCAGCATGCCGACGTCCGTGTAAGGGGTGAGGTAGGAATGAACGGCATAGGCCAGCCCCCGCCTTTCCCGGATTTCCTGAAAGAGCCGCGAACTCATGCTGCCCCCCAGGACGGCGTTCATCACAAAACTCGCATAGCGCCGGGGGCTCAGGGACGAGGGGGCGGGGCATCCCAGCACCATGTGCACCTGCTCCAGTTCCTTGTCCAGGACTGTGATCCCCCCCGACACATCCGGGCTGCTGATTCCGTTCGGGACGGCTTCCTTCGGCAGGGAGCCGAGGGACCGGCTGACCATTTCGACTAGGTTCTCGTGTTTCAGCCGGCCGGCGGCGGTCAGGACGAGGTTCTGTCCCCGGTATCGCGAGTTCAGAAAGGACAAGATCGCGTTCCTGTCGAACCGCTCGACCCGCTCCCGGGTTCCCAGAACATGATAGCCGAGCGGGTGGTCCTTCCAGAATTTCTCCTCGAAGAAGTCGTGAATGTAGTCGTCGGGGGAATCATCCAGCATGTGGATTTCCTGAAGCACGACGGACTTTTCCTTGCTGATTTCGTCTGGATCGAAAACGGAGTTCCGGAAGATGTCGGCCAGAAGATCGATGGCCATGTCCACGTGGTAATCGGGGATCTTGATGTAGAAGGAGGTCAACTCCTTGCCGGTAAAGGCATTCATTACCCCGCCGACGGAATCGATGGCCGCGGCGATGTCAAAGGCCGACCGGCTTCGGGTGCCCTTGAACAGCATGTGCTCGATGAAATGGGCCATGCCGTTGGTCTCCCGGTCTTCATGGCGGGACCCGCACTGCACCCAGATTCCGATGGAAACGGACCGGACGTGGTCGATTTCTTCAGAAACGATTCGAATCCCGTTATCGAGGACCGTTTTTCGGTACTGAGGCACCCAGCGCTTCCTTCCTGCTCAGACGGATTTTCCCCTGCTTGTCGATCTCCAGGACCTTCACGGTCACTTCATCCCCTTCCTGAAGAATGTCGGTCACCTTGTTGACCCTCTCCTTGGCCAGCTGGGAGATGTGCACCAGCCCTTCCGTGCCGGGCAGGATCTCCACAAAGGCGCCGAAATCGACCACTTTCTTCACCGTGCCGACGTAGATTTTGCCGATCTCGGCGTCTTCCGTCAGCCACTTGACCATGGCCACGGCCCGTGCGGCCGCATCGGCGTCGCTGGAGGCGATCGTCACGGTGCCGTCGTCCTCGACGTCGATGGTGACGCCGGTTTCGCTCACGATCTGGCGGATGTTCTTGCCGCCCGATCCGATGACATCGCGCACCTTTTCCGGCCTGACTTTCACCGTGGTGATTCGCGGGGCGTAAATGGAAATGTCCGCCCTCGGCGCGGCGAGGGTCTCTTCGAGTTTTCCGATGATGAAGAGCCTGCCCTCCCGGGCCTGTGCAAGGGCTTTTCTGAGAATGCTTTCCGTCAGGCCGTCAATCTTGATGTCCATCTGCATGGCCGTGACGCCCTGGCGGGTGCCGCAGACCTTGAAATCCATGTCCCCGGCGTGGTCCTCATCGCCCAGAATATCCGAGAGGACCACGACATCGCCGTCCTCCTTCAACAGGCCCATGGCGATGCCCGCCACCGTCGTCTTCACCGGGACGCCGGCATCCATAAGTGCGAGGCTGCCGCCGCAAACCGAGGCCATGGAGGAAGACCCGTTGGACGAAAGGATTTCGGAGACGATGCGAATGGTGTAGGGGAAGACCTCTGCGGACGGCAGAACGGGTGACAGCGCCTTGCGGGCGAGGTTCCCGTGACCGATCTCCCGGCGTCCCGGACTGCGCAACGGCTTGGCTTCACCCACGCAGTAGGGCGGGAAGTTGTAGTGGAGGAGAAAGGATCGCCTTTCTTCGCCGCTGACAAAATCCATCCGCTGTTCATCCGATGAGGTTCCCAGTGTCACGCTGGCCAGGGCCTGTGTTTCACCCCGGTTGAAGAGCGCCGACCCGTGCACGCGCGGCAGGATGCCCGCTTCCGAGCTGATCGGGCGGATCTCTGCGGCCGAGCGGCCGTCGATTCGCTTTCTCTCCCTGAGAATCATGTTCCGGACGACGCGCCGCTCGAGGCTTTCCAGAACGGCGGCAACCGTTCCCTTCAGGGAAGGGTCCTCCGCGGTCTGTGAGGCGATGACGTCCTGACGGAGCTGGTCCAGACGGCGGTAACGTTCCTGCTTGCGGGGAAGGCGGTAGGCTTCCTGGATAGCCGGAAAGGCCGTGTCCGTGATCCTGGCCGCCAGTCCCTCGTCAAGGGCGGCCGGAGCAAATGCCCTTTTTCCCCGTCCGATGGCTTCGCGCATGCGGTCCTGCAGATCGATGACGGGCCGGAGATTTTCCAGACCGAAAAGAATCGCGTCGACCAGGGCATCTTCGTCCACCTCGTCGGCCTCTCCCTCCAGCATCACGAGGTTGACGTCGTATCCGCCGGCGGGTGAAGGCACTTTTCTCCCCACCAGAAAAAGGTTGAAATCGCTCTGCCTCATCGCGTCCTGGGATGGGTTGCAGACCAGCTTTCCGTCCAGGCGTCCGACGCGCACGCCGGCGATCGGTCCCTTGAAGGGGATGTCGGAGATCTCCAGTGCGGCGGATGCCGCCAGCATGGCCGCCACGCCGCTGTCGTTTTCATTGTCCACGGACAACAGTGTTGCGATGAGCTGCGTTTCAAAGTTGTAGCCCTTGGGAAAGAGGGGACGGATCGAACGATCGATGATCCGGGAAGTCAACACCTCCCGTTCGTTGAGGCGCCCCTCCCGCTTGAAGAAGCCCCCCGGGAACTTGCCGGCCGCATAAGTCATTTCCTGGTAGTCCACCGTCAGGGGCATGAAATCGATTCCTTCCCTGCCGCTTTTCAGGGAAACCGCCGTCACCAGGGCAACGGTGTCCCCGTAAGTGGCGAGGATCGCGCCGTCTGCCTGGGCGGCGACATAGTTCGCTTTCAGAGAGATGGTTCTCCCCGCAAATTCCGCACTGAATAAGTCCTTCATTTTGTTTTTCCTTCCAGAATGTTTCGTGACGAAGGGCTAAAGGCGCATGGCTGAAGACAAATTCGCAAAACAACGCCTTCCAGCCGCGGGTCGAATCGGTTTACCCTTTGCCTTCAGCCATTAGCCGTTAGCCGCTCGTCCGGGTTATTTTCTGAGTCCGAGACGTTGAATCACGTTTCGGTAACGCTCGATATCCTTCTTTTTCAGATAATCGAGAAGCCGCCGCCGCTGCCCGACGAGTTTCAGGAGACCCCTGCGGGAGTGGTGATCCTTCTTGTGCTCTTTGAAGTGGTCCGTAAGATAAGATATTCGGGCGCTGAGGAGCGCGATCTGGACCTCCGGCGATCCCGTGTCCCCGTCGTGCAACTGGAAATTGCTGATGATCCCTTTTCGTTTTTCGACATCCAACACTGCGGTTTTTCCTCCCTTCGGTGAATCTTCCTTTTTTTGTGAATGCTTCCTCGGCGCTCCCGTGGTTCGAGAATCAGTTACGGCCAGTGAATACCCTCAGGATTTCGAACATCTGCTGCCTTCCGTCCAGCGATTGCAGCGAAGCGGAAGAGCGCAACGCCTTGACAATGGCCACCAGACCACTGCCTTCATTTAGAATCTTTACCATATCTTCCCTTGCAAGTAAAGGAATATCATATGGTTTCATCATTCCCACCGTCGGCTGACTGCCGGCTTGGATTTTTTTTGCCAGCGGCTCGTCGACTCGAATGGCAGGCATCTCCGGCAGGGTGTCGGCCATGCGGATCATACGCGCTTTCAGAAGGTCCGGCTTCCTCTCCGGGTCCGTCCCGTCCAGTGACAGAGCGGCTTCTTCGCAGAAAGATCCGCTTCTTGTCCTGCGGAGCGCGGACAGGCAGGCGCCGGGCCCCAGCCGGTCGCCGATGTCCGCGCAAAGGGACCGGATGTAGGTTCCCTTGGAGCAGGAGACGGTGAATGTCACGTAGGGGATCGCCATCTCCTGAATGGCCATTGCAAATATTTCGACTTTCCGACGATTCGCCGCAACGGCGATTCCTTTTCGGGCCCAATGGTAAAGGGGTTTCCCGCGAAACTTGACCGCGGAGTATTGCGGGGGCGTCTGCTCAATGGCGCCGACGAATTCCCCGAGGACCCTTTCGACCTCTTCCGGCGTTACCCGCGGATCACGCCGCTCGACGATTCGACCGTCCCGGTCCAGCGTGTCCGTTTGGATTCCCAGAACCAGCGTCGCCCGGTAGTCCTTGCTGTGGTTCCCCAGGAAGGGGACCATCTTGGTGGCCTCGTTGATGCAGATGGGCAAGACTCCCGTGGCGAGCGGATCCAAAGTCCCGGTATGGCCGACCCGCTTAATGCCCAGAAGCATCCGGACCTCCGCGACGATGTCGTGAGACGTTTTGCCGGATGGTTTGTCGATGATGACGACTCCGTTCATGGATCAGCGTACAGCCCCGATCTCCGCGAGGACGAGCCGCCGGACGGCCGCAATGTCGCCCTTTACGCGGCAGGCCGCGGCGTTGAGATGTCCGCCTCCCCCGAAAACCCTGGCGATTCGCTCCACGTTGAAGTTTCCCTTCGAGCGCATGCTGACCTTGAAGATTCCATTCGGCAGTTCGCTGAACAAAATGGAAACCTCCACGCCCTGAACCGCTCGCGGCATGTCCACGAAGCCGTCCGTGTGTTCCGGAAGCGCGCCGGTTTTTTCGAGGCTTTCCCGGGATACGACCATCGATCCGACCCGGCCGTCGCAGTCGAAGGACAGGGTCTCGAGTACTCGGGACAGCAGCCGGATCTTGACAACGGGGTTGTTTTCGTAGACGTTCTCCGAGATCCATTGGGGGTTTGCCCCGCTTTCCAGGAGCCTGCCTGACGCCGCAAGACTCTCCGGTGTGGTGTTCCCGTAGCGGAATCCGCCCGTGTCCGTGAGAATGGCGGCGTAAAGATTGGTGGCGATCCCCTGCGTGAGCGGCATATCGGCAGCTGCCATGATCCGGAAAATCAGCTCCCCGGTAGAACTGGCCCGGGGATCGATGAGCGAGACCTCGCAGAAGCCGCCGTTCGAAACATGGTGGTCGATGTTGACCATTGTTTTGCTCTGTCGGATCCTCCCGGCCTCCACGCCCACCCGCTCCAGCTCACTGCAGTCCAGAACGAAGGCGGCGTCAAAATCCCCCATATCGGGCAACCGGTTCAGGATCGCCCCGGAGCCGGGCAGGAACCGATAGTGGCTGGGGGTTGGGTCCTGGTTGTAGACGACGGCCTTCTTCCCCAGGCTGACCAGCATCTCGCAAAGGGCCAGTTCTGAGCCCAACGCATCTCCATCCAGCCGCTCGTGGGAGGTGATGAGGAAGCTCCCGCTGTCACTGATGATGTCATGAATCCTTTTGATCATGGTCTTCCGTTTCCTCCCGGAGCTGAGACAGCAGCCGGTCGATACGGCTTCCGTAGGCGAAGGACGGATCCACCTTGAAGATGAGATCCGGGACGAAGCGCAGCTGCAGCCGTTTTCCCAGTTCCCGCCTCAGAAACCCTGTCGCCTTTTCCAGGCCTGCCCGGATTTCGGGGTCGACGGCGTCTTTTCCCATTTCCACAAAGTAGACCTTCGCGAGGCGAAGATCATCGGTGACCTTTACGCCGGTAATCGTGATCGTTCCGATCCGCGGGTCGCGGATCTGCCTCAACAGAATGTCGGAAAGTTCCGCTTTGATGAGATCGGCAACCCGGTCAGCCCTTTTGAAAGTCGTCATATTTGTCCGCTTCCGTTCTGTCGATGCCCGTCGCATCGGAAAAAACGGTGATTTCGAATCTGGAGTCGACCACCTCGGCCGGTTTAAGCCGGTCGATAAAGTTCACGATATGGTCGATTTTGGCGTTGATGAATCGCCGGTCGTTGCCGACCACGGCGACTCCGATTTTTGCCCGACGCCAATGGTCGTTGTCTCCGACCTCGGCAATCGAGACGTTGAACTCATTCTGCGTCCTTTTGATAAGCCTTTTCAGGACAGCTCTTTTTTCCTTGAGGGAACCGCTTTCGGGAATCCACAACACGATCACGCCTGATCCGACAACCATCCCCCGGCCTCCTGTCCGGTTCCGAAAAGCGGCGGGCTAAAGTTTCCGGTCGACTTTTTCCCGAATGTAGGCCTCGATGATGTCCCCGACATGGATGTCGTTGAAATTCTCGATCCCGATCCCGCATTCCTGATCCGCGGAAACCTCCCGGGCGTCGTCCTTGAGCCTTTTGAGCGAGGCGAGTTTCCCGTCGTGGGCCACCACCCCGTCCCGGACGACCTTTACATTCGCGTTCCTCGTGATCTTGCCGTCCAGGACATAGCTGCCGGCGATCGTCCCGACCTTCGAGATCTTGAACAGGTTGCGCACTTCCGCCCGGCCCTGCACCACCTCGCGATAGACGGGCTCGAGCAGCCCTTCCATGGCCGCCTTGACGTCGGCGATGACGTTGTAAATGATGTCATAGAGCTTGACGTCGACCCCCTCCTGTTCGGCGATTTCGGCGACCCGGCTGTCCGGCCTTACGTTGAAGCCGATGATAACTGCATTGGATGCCGATGCGAGCATCACATCCGTTTCCGTGATGGCCCCCGTCGAGCTGTGGATGATCTTCAGCTTGATGTCGGGCGTGCTCAGTTTGTTGAGGGACTCCGCCAGGGCTTCAATGGAACCCTGAACGTCTCCCTTGATGATGATGTTCAGGTCCTTGGCCCCTTCCTTGATTTTCTCGTAAAGCTGTTCCAGGGTGATCTTCGAGGAGGCGGAAAGTTCGCGCTCCCGTTCCTTCCGAATCCAGAAGTCCGCAATGTTGCGGGCTTTCCTTTCGTCGTCCACGCAGACGAATTCCGCGCTCACCTGGGGGACCTTGGAGAAACCGATGACCTCCACCGGCATGGACGGTCCCGCCTCCTTGACCCGGATCCCCTGATCGTTGATCATGGCCCGGACTCTGCCGGACTCCGTTTTGCAGACGAACGCGTCACCCTCCCGCAGGGTCCCTTCCTGGATGAGCACGGTCGCCACCGGCCCACGCCCCCGGTCCAGTTTCGCCTCGATGACGACGCCCCGGGCGGGGCGTTCCGGATCGGCCTTCAGCTCCATGATGTCCGCCTGCAGGAGGATCATCTCCATGAGTTCTTCGATGCCCAGCTTCTTTTTGGCCGATACTTCCGCAAAAATGGTGTCCCCGCCCCAGGCTTCCGGAACGAGATGGTATTCGGTAAGCGCCTGCTTGATTTTTTCAGGATCGGACCCGGGCTTGTCGATCTTGTTGATCGCAACCATGATCGGTACGCCGGCAACGCGGGAATGATTGATGGCTTCCACAGTCTGTCCCATGACGCCGTCATCCGCCGCAACCACGAGTACGACGATGTCCGTGACCTGAGCCCCCCGGGCCCGCATGGCCGTAAAGGCTTCGTGCCCCGGCGTGTCCAGGAAGACAATGTCCCGATCCTTGATACGTACGTGATAGGCGCCGATGGCCTGGGTAATTCCCCCGGCCTCCCCGTCGATGACATTGGTTTGACGGATGGCATCGAGAAGGGATGTCTTGCCGTGGTCCACGTGTCCCATGATCGTCACCACCGGCGCCCGGGGCTTGAGGTTTTCCGGGGACGCTTCCGTCTTCTGGACCGGCTCCTCATATTCGGTCATGGACGATTCAACCTGGTATCCGAATTCTCCGGCCAAGAGCGATGCCGTGTCGAAATCGATGGCCTGGTTGATGGTGGCCATCAAACCCAGCCCCATCAGCTTGGAGATCAACTCGCCGGCCTTGACCCCCATTTTCTTCGCCAGTTCGCCGACGGCGATGGCATCACCCACCCGAATCCGCCTTTTGATGGCTTTCGGCACGGTGATTTCGGTCTTTTTCATTTTGACGGCCGCCGCTTTCCTGTCCTCTTTCCACCGGGCGGTCCTGTCTTCCCGTTCCAGCGTCTCGATGCGGCCCCTCTTGTCGAAGACCTTTTTGATCAGGGTCTTTTTGCGAACCGCCGTTTTATCGCCGATGAGAACCTCGACGGGGGCTTTGACGCCTTTTTTCTTGGTCTTGTCGATTTCCTTGCGGGGGGGAGGTCCAACCTTAGGCGCCGAGATGTCCTTAACGATTCGCAGTTCGGGTTTTTTCGGGATCTCTTTCCTTTCCTCGGCCGAACCTCTTCTCGATTCCGTGGGAGCGGGCCTCTTTCCGGTCAAAGGTTTCAGGGGCTCTTTTTTCACCTCCGGCCTGGCGGGGGAGGGTTGGCCGGGGACGGAGGGCGCCGTTCGCTCAACCGGGCCCTTGAACGCAGGCTTCAGGGAATCCGCCGGAGCGGCATCAGCCGGTTTCGGCGGGATCTCGGATTTTTTGGCGGTTGCCTCCGTCTGCGGGGGTGTCGCACCTGCCGGAACGGTTTCCGGCGCCGACTTTTCCGGTTTTGCGGCGGTTTTGGAAGCCTCTTCCGTCTGTTCAGGTCTCTCCTCGCGAACCGGTTCGGCGGCCGCCTTTTCTTCCGCAGGCGCTGCCTCTTCTCCGATTGCGGCGGGACGTACCGCCCTTCTCCGGATCACGGTGGACTTGATTCGTTTTTCAACCAGTTCATGCGGTTCGCCGGACAGCATGTCTCTTTGCAATCGCCCCACATCCGCGTCCTCCAGCGTGCTGGAATGGGATTTGACGGTAATGCCCAGCTTTTCCAGACGAGCGATCAGTTCCTTGTTTTCGATGCCCAGTTCCCTGGCTAATTCATAGACTCTTTTTTTAGACATGCCCAACCCCCCACCGGATCAGCGAGCCGTTCCCGGTTGTCTCCAAGTTGACCCTTCAAGATGATTCACGGCATTCGGTTCGCCTCGACATTCTCCTGACTGATGATTCTGCCCGCCTCTTCGATCCAGGCCGTTGCCCTCTGCCCGTCGATCCCCGGAATCGATGACAGGGTTTCCGAGTCCGCTGTCGCAATGGCGGCGATGCTCTTCAGTCCCTGACTGAACAGCAGCTCGGCCGTTGCCTCGTCCATGCCCTGAATTTTCAGCAGCGCGCGATGCCCTTCCTCCTCCTGTGATGCCGCGATGGATTCGCTCTTCACATCGATCTTCCAGCCGCTCAATTTCACGGCAAGCCGGACATTCTGGCCGTTTTTCCCGATGGCCAGTGAGAGCTGGTCATCGGGGACGATGACTTCCATGGCGCGATTCTCCTCGTCCATCAGGACACGGTTCACCTTGGCCGGGGAAAGGGCGGAACTGACGTATTTTGCCTGGTCTTCCGAGTAAGGGACGATATCGATCTTTTCACCCCGCAGCTCCTGGACAACGCTTTGCACGCGTGCTCCGCGCATGCCGACGCAGGCCCCGACCGGGTCGATGTCCTTGTCCTTTGTCTTCACGGCGATCTTGGCTCTTTTGCCGGGCTCTCGAGCGACGCTGACGATTTCAATCAAGCCTTCTGAAATTTCTGGAACCTCCACTTCAAAAAGCGCCTTGAGGAAGCTGGGATGGGTCCGGGACAGGATAATCTGGGGCCCCTTGCTGATTTTTTTCACGTCGAAGATGTATCCTCGGATCCGCTCCCCCCGCTTGTATGTTTCCCGGAAGATCTGCTCGGACACGGGGATTACGCCCTCGGCACGTCCCAGATTGACAATGATGCTTCCCCCGTCGAAACGTTGCACGAATCCATTCACGATTTCTCCGACGCGGTCCTTGTACTCTTCGTAGATGTTGTCGCGCTCCGCGTCCTTGACCCGCTGGATGATGATCTGCTTGGCCGTCTGGACGGCAATCCGGCCGAATGTGCTGGTGTCGATCTTGATGCCGAGGCTGTCTCCCGGCTCGGCTTCCTGGTCAAGAGTCTGCTTCGCTTCTTCCAGTGAAACCTGCATGTCGGGGTCGATGACCTTTTCCTCCACCGTCTTGAACTGAAAGACCTCGATTTCCCCTGCTTCTTCATTGTAGTGGGCCTCAATGTCGACACGCATCCCCAGTTTTTTGCGGGCGGCATTCAGCATGGCCGCCTCCAAGGCCTCGATGATGATGTTTTTGTCGATGCCTCTGTCCTTGCCCATCTGTTCAATCAGGCGCTTGAGTTCCGGAAACATTCAACCATCCTCCCGTCCTGTAATCGCGGAAATCCTTTAACGGCCCTTGAATTCATACTCGAGGCGGGCCTTGGCGACCATAGCCTTGGGGACCCGGTAGGTCTTTCCCGCCACCTCGACCGTCAGGATTTTTTGACCCTCCTCCTCGAGGAAGCCGGTCAGTCTGCCTCGGAAATGCCGGATGCCGTCCAGTTTCTCACGCAGACGGATGTCCACTTTGCATCCCGTATGTTTTGTGAAATCCTTATCCCGTACCAGCGGCCGGTCCAGGCCGGGCGAGGAGACCTCCAGGGTATAGGGTCCCGGCGGGACATCGTGCACATTTAAAATGTCCCCCAACTGCTGGCTCATCCCGGTGCAGTCATCGAGCGTCACCCCGCCCTCCTTGTCCAGATAGATCCGGACCAGCCACCGCGATTTCATCCGGTTGCATTCCACGTCGATGAGTTCCAGGCCTTCCGCCTCGGCCACGGGCTCGGCAAGTCGCAGGATGGTCTCCCGATATTCCAGCGCGGGTTCCGTCATGGTTTCGTGCCGCCTTTACGAAAATCTGAAAAAAAAAGTGGGCAAAAGCCCACTCATCAAAGAAACCGCTCGATGATTTTCGCCTTTGCTAACACAAAAAAAGGCTCAATGCAAGAAAAAAATGGAGGTGGTTGGAAGGTGAATCGGGATCGGAATAAAAATGGAGCGGACGATGGGACTCGAACCCACGACGTCCAGCTTGGGAAGCTGGCATTC